>NZ_JBYCKL010000063.1:0-8164 GCF_057473365.1 Halomonas sp. TH-94 | reverse complement strand
GTGATCGCGAAAACACTCCACCAGGCCTAGCTCGTGCTCGGTTTCGCGCACCAGCCCGCCCAGAGTGATCTCTTCGGGGGGGCGGTTGAGCAGCAGCCCCCCGTTCTTGCCGCGAATGGTGGTGATATAGCCTCTATGGCTGAGATCCTGGACCACCTTCATCAGATGATTGCGCGAGATACCGAAACTTTCTGCGATCTCATGAATGGTGGACCGCTCCTCGCCTTTGACGGCGAGGTAGAGCAGAACGCGCAGCGCATAGTCGGTATAACGAGTCAGATGCATGAAAGTTCGGCCTGTCTTGATGAGCATCAATTGAAGTGCGCTAAAACCTTCTTATCATATCACTGCTTTCAAGCAGGCATTCTTCGCGCAAGGGTGTGGCATCGGGTCGCGTCACCAGGAAGGTGGCCACGCAGCAAAAAATTGCCGCTGTCACG
This sequence comes from Halomonas sp. TH-94, assembly GCF_057473365.1. Taxonomy (NCBI): domain Bacteria; kingdom Pseudomonadati; phylum Pseudomonadota; class Gammaproteobacteria; order Oceanospirillales; family Halomonadaceae; genus Halomonas; species Halomonas sp. TH-94. The sequence continues at coordinate 7,724 of NZ_JBYCKL010000063.1, read as the reverse complement.
CCCATGACCATGCCCGGTGCACCCCCCAGCCATAATACCAGCCAGCTCAGGACCAGCAGAGCGACGGCGAGCTGCTTGGTGCGGCGAGGAATGGCCCTCTGTTCCCGCCAGGCATGTAGCGATGGTCCCAGGCGGGGATGCTGCCACAGCCAGCGTGCCAACCGCGGCGAGCCTTTCGGCGCAGCCCAGGCGGCGACCAGCAAAAATGGCGTTGTCGGCAACAGTGGTACCACCAGCCCGGCGGTGCCCAGGCCGATAGCGCCGTAGGCAAGCACGCGCCAGCCAAGGCGCGACAGTGAATTTCGCATGGCAACCTCGCTCATTCTCGTACCACGGTTTCCCGTGATCGAACTAAGTAGTATTTTATATGCATGTTTAAAAATTTTGCAAAGCCTATGCTTTCGTCAATGCCGGAAGCGGCACAGCAGCGACTCCCCGCCTGGCGCTGGCTGTTTCCGCTGGCGGCCCTGCATGCCGCTCTGACGGTGCCGCTCTCGTTGCTGGCGCTTTATCACGGCTGGGCGACAGTGCAACTGGCGACACCTGCCGCCCATGCGCGGGAAATGCTGTTCGGTTTTGCTTTGGCTGTGATTGCCGGCTACCTGCTGGGGCCGGTGCCGCGGCGACATCTGGCTCTGCTGGTACTCCTATGGTTGGTAGGCCGGTTAGGCGTGCTGGCGTGGCCGGGTGCTCTGCTGGCCTCGTTGGCCGACGCGGCCTTCGCGCTTTGGGTGGCAGCACGCCTGGTGCCGCGCTTCCTTGCCGCCAAGAAATGGCGCAACCGGCTGTTGTCTCCCTTGCTGGGCATGATCTGCATGCTGGCAGTGGTGACCCTGACGTGGCGCTACCTGGATGGCATGCCGACCACGGCACCGCTGATGCATCAAAGCGTTCTATGGTTGGTATTGTTGATGACCTTCATGGGCGGGCGGGTCATCGCTCCGGCGGTCAATGGCTACTCGATGCGTGAATTTCGAGTGCCCGGCAGCGGTGTGCAGCCACGCCTGGAGGCAGCGCTGATCCTGCTGCTTGGGCTGGCGCCCTTCATCATGTTGCTGGACATGTTGCAGCCGTTGGCTGCCTTGCTGGTGCTGGCAGCTAGCCTGCTGGTGCTCTATCGCATCTGGAGCTGGGCGCCGCTGCGCTGTCGCCTGCGGCCTGACTTGCAGGTGCTGATGCTGGGCTACGCCTGGATTGCCATCGGCCTCGTGCTGCTGGCACGCAGCTGGTGGGCACCTCTTCTGCATGCCAGCACGGCGCTGCACGCCTTTACGGTGGGGGCGCTGGGCACCCTGGCCAGCGGCATCATGCTGCGCCATGCCATTTTGCGGGCGAGACAGCACCCCGAGCGGGAGTGGGTCTGGCTGCCGCTGGCCGGTCTGTTCGCTGTGTCCGCCGTGCTGCGCCTGTGGGCGATCGGAGCCGGCAGCGCTTGGCTCGCGTTGCTATGGGGCTCGGCCTTGGCCTGGAGCCTGGGCTGGCTGCTGGTCGCCTGGCGTCTGACGATGTGGATAGCGCTTGCGGACAGGGCGGCTGTCGCAGCGCGAGCGGGCAAACTTGACTCGGGACAAGAGAGCGGCGAGCTGTCGAGACGACGCCGCTAGCCGATGTCATACTCTCGGGCATTGGGCATGGCGCGCACCATGCCGAGGTTTCAAGAGGCTTTTATCGATCATGCATGACGATCTGTTGTTCAATCGCCCGCTGGTGGAAAAGTACGACCGCCCCGGGCCGCGCTATACCTCCTACCCGACCGCGCCCCAATTCCATGCGGCCTTCGCCGAGGACGACTACCGCGCCGCTGCCGAGCGCAGCAATCGCGTTTCATCGCCCAAGCCCCTGTCGGTCTACGTGCACATCCCGTTCTGCAAGAGCCTGTGCTACTACTGCGCCTGCAACAAGATCATCACCCACAACACTGAGCGCGCTGCCGAGTACCTGGGCTGGCTGAAGGAGGAAATCGGGGTACAGGGGGCACTTTTCGACGAGACGCGGCGCATGACCCAGCTGCATCTGGGCGGCGGCACGCCCACCTACCTGAGCAACGCCCAGCTCGGTGAATTGATGGCGGCGCTCGACGAGGCGTTCCATTTCGCTCCGGCGGAAGAGCGCGAGTTCTCTCTCGAGGTGGACCCGCGTACGGTCACCCCCGAGCAGATCCACGAGCTCCATGACCTTGGATTCAACCGGCTGAGCTTCGGTGTGCAGGACTTCGACGAAGAGGTGCAGAAGGCCGTCAATCGCGTGCAGAGCGAGGCACAGGTAATCGAGCTGGTGGCCGCGGCACGCGAAGCCGGCTTCCAGTCGGTCAGCGTGGATCTGATTTACGGCTTGCCGCTACAAACGGTGGCAAGCTTCGATACCACTCTTGCCAAGATCATTGCGCTGCGCCCCGACCGTATTGCCGCCTACAGCTACGCCCACCTGCCGGACCTGTTCAAGGCTCAGCGGCTGATTCGTCCCGAGGACATGCCGCCGCCGGAGCGCAAGCTGGAGCTGCTCGAGCTGACCATTCGCCGCCTGACCGCAGCCGGCTACGTCTACATCGGCATGGATCACTTCGCACTGCCCGACGACGAACTGACCCTGGCCAAGGAGAACGGTACCCTGCAGCGCAACTTCCAGGGTTACTCCACCCATGCCGATTGCGACATGATCGGCCTGGGCATCACCTCCATCGGCAAGGTAGGCGACAGCTACAGCCAGAGCGTCAAGGAGACTGCCCAGTACCAGGCGCGGCTCGAGGCGGGGCGGCTGCCGGTGATGCGCGGCTATCGCCTCAACGACGACGACCGCCTGCGCCGCGACGTGATCAACGCCCTGATGTGCCACGGGAAGATCGATTTCGCCGATATCGAAGTACGCCACGATATCGTCTTTCGCGACTATTTTGCCGATGCCCTTGGTCAGCTCGAGGAGATGCAGGCCGATGGCCTGCTGTCGATACGCGAGGGAGAGATCGAAGTGCTGCCCGCCGGGCGCCTCATGATGCGTAACATGGCGATGGCCTTCGATGCCTACCTCAAGCCCAATGAGGGGCGTTTTTCACGTACCGTCTAATCTACCCACCGAAATACAACGGCGCCCCGCGGGGCGCCGTTTGCGTTTCGGCAGGTGTGCTTAGGAAGCGTTTCCTCAACCGGCCCGTTCAAACAGCAGATTATTCTCCAGATGAATGTGCTCCATCAGGTCCTCGCGGAACTCGCGCAGGCCGGTGTAGAGCGCTCGCCAGGTGGTACAGGCGCCCTTGGGTGGGGTGATGTCGTCGGTGAGCAGCATTACCTGCTCCAGGTTCTCGCCATGGTCGTCGTGCTCCTGGCGCATCACCGCGATCGGCCCCTGGGCCTGGGCGCCCATGCCGCTACGCAGCATGGGGAAGAGGATCTGCTCCTCTTTCTGCATGTGGCTCTCCATCTCCTGATGAATGTCCATCAGCAGATCGGCAAGGCCATTGGGGCAACTCTCGCGCTCGCCGTGTACCTGCTCCACGCGTCGCGCCATGCGGATCAGCTCGGGCAGCTGAGCGCGATGCACGTCGTGATAGCGCGTGAGGATATGATCGATCAGCTCGTCGTTGCTGGCCTCGCGCCAGTCGCGCTGCTCGCCGCTAGCGGCCGGCAGCGCCTCGAGTTCGGCGATCAGCCTGTCGATTTGCAGGCCGGCACGTTCGGCAGCCTGGCGCAGGCTGATGCGTCCGCCGCAGCAGAAGTCGATGTTGTGAGCGTGAAAGATCCGAGTGGCACCGGGCAGTGACAGGGCGATACGGCCTACGGTCTGTTCGAGCAGGTTCATGCGGTTGCCTCTGAAAGGATGTGTCAATCTCATACAGCAAGCGCCGTGCCAGTTTTATTCTGCTTTTATTTCAAAGTATTGTGCTTTTAATGGTGAAAATAACCTTGAGGTGATAGGGTTCTAATTACCATTTAAAGGTAAATTTCACCATGCTTGACGATTCCCTGCTGGCCGATCTATCGGCCGATTTGCCCAGTGCGGTGCGCCTGCAGCGCTTGGTGCGTACCCTGCGCGAGGGCTTTCGCTGTGGCGCGGTGTGCCTGTTGCGCTTGCAGGAGGGCATGCTGGTACCGGTAGCGGTGGAGGGGCTGGTGCGCGAGGCGCTGGGTCGCCGCTTCGACGTGGCGCGGCACCCGCGCCTGGCGACCATTCTGACAAGCCGCCGCGCTACGCGGTTTCCACCGGACTCGACCCTGCCCGATCCCTACGACGGCCTGGTCGAGCAGCAGCCGGGGGAGCCGCTGCACGTTCACGACTGCATGGGCATCAGCCTGCACGTCGAAGGGGAGCCATGGGGCGTGCTGACCCTGGACGCCCTGGTGGCCGGCACCTTCGACGAGGGCTCGCAAACGTCGCTGGAGCGCTATGCGCTGCTCGTCGAGGCTGCCGTACGCGTATCGCGCATGGAGCAGGAGGTGCGTGCGCTGCGCATGGCGCCCCATGGAACGGTCACGCCTCCCAAGCCGGGGGACGGGGGGGAAATTCTCGGTCATAGCGCCGAACTGCAGCGGCTTTTGCGCGAGCTCGACGTCGTCGCCGATTCGGATCTGCCGGTACTGCTCAGCGGCGAGACCGGTGTCGGCAAGGAGCTCTTTGCATGGCGCCTGCACCAGCGTTCCCCGCGCCGCAAACGGCCGCTGGTGCAGGTCAACTGCGCCGCCCTGCCGGAAACCCTGGCCGAAAGCGAGCTGTTCGGCCACGTCAAAGGGGCGTTCTCCGGCGCCTCGGCAGATCGTGCAGGACGCTTCGAAGCCGCCGAAGGCGGCAGCCTGTTCCTCGACGAGGTGGGCGAACTGCCGCTCACGATTCAGGCCAAGCTGCTGCGTGCCTTGCAGAATGGTGAAGTCCAGCGTCTGGGTGAAGATACCCCGCGGCGGGTCGATGTGCGCATCATCGCCGCCACCAACCGGCAGCTGGCCGACGGAGTGCGTGACGGTCACTTCCGCGCCGACCTCTACCATCGCCTGTCGGTCTACCCGGTCCTCATCCCACCGCTGCGGGAGCGCGGCAGCGACGTGCTGGTGCTGGCCGGGCATTTCCTCGAGATCAACCGTGCGCGACTCGGCGTGCGCAGCCTGAGACTGTCCTCGGCGGCAGAGGCGGCTCTGCTGGCCTATCGCTGGCCGGGCAATATCCGCGAGCTGGAGCACGTGATCAGCCGGGCGGCGATCAAGGCGCTTGGCCATGGCGCCCGACGCGACGATATCGTCACGCTTCAGCCCGAATGGCTCGACTTGCCCCATGGACAACCGTTGAACGCCACGCCAGGCAAGGCAAGCAAGGCGGAAACGGTCGATGAGGTTGAGCAGCCACTGCGCGACCAGGTCGAATTCGCCCAGCGTCAGGCCATTCGCAGTGCGCTGGCGGCATGCAACGACAGCTGGGCGAAAGCGGCTCGCCGGCTCGCCGTGGACCCCAGCAATCTACACAAACTGGCCCGCCGCTTGGGGATCAAATAGTTACCGCAATGCAAGAGGGGAAACGTTAAAAACCCCCATATATGGTGCTTGATTCGATCGGCCTGGCTATATATGGTGGTCGAGGTCCCGCTCAGGGGGCATTGCAACAGGCTTGACGCATATCAGTACAGGCAGGCGGCGTCGAGCTTAGGATGGACGGTTTCGTGGCCCTGTGGCCGCGCCGAATCCACTGGTTCGCTCCACCGGAGAGTCACTATGTTTCCGCTGCTCCTGTCGCGTTTGCCGCGTCCGCCCTTACCGACTCACCTGATTCGCGCCATCGACCCCCGCGTGCCGCTGAGGGTAAAGCGCCAACTGATCGAGCCGCTGCTCAATCGCACCTTCGCCGAGCCCTTGGCCGAGGGCGAGTTCGATGCGCTCGAAGGTCGCCGTATCTCGCTACATATCGAGGATCTCGGTGTGGCGCTGACACTCACCCTCGAAGGGGAGCGCTTCCGGCTCACCCAGGAGATGGGCGAGGCGACCATTCGCGGCGGCTGGCGCGAGTTTCTGTGTTTGGCGACTCGGCGTGAGGACCCCGACGCGCTGTTCTTCCAGCGGCGGCTGGTAATCGAGGGCGACACCGAGCTCGGCCTGATGGTCAAGAACCTGCTGGACAGCCGTGAGGAAGGGCTGGCGCAGGGCCGCCTCGGCGAGTGGTTGGTGCGCTTCGAGCGCATGGCGCGCCACTGACGTTGAACGATTCGACTTTTTGACCCTTACTGGAGAGATCCCTGTATGAGCACTTCCACCAAGGCCGTCAAGACATCTCACGAGGTGCCTATGCAAGCGCCCTCACGCGATATCTGGGACTCCAAGTATCGTCTCAAGGATCGTCATGGCCGGCCCGTCGACAAGGATGTGGCAGCGACCTGGGATCGCGTTGCGCGGGCCCTGGCGGCGGTGGAGGGCGACCGGGCCGAGGAGTGGCTGCCCAAGTTCCGCTGGGCGCTGGAGAATGGCGCCATCCCGGCCGGCCGCATCATGTCCAACGCCGGTGCCGAAGACTACAAACCCGCCGTCAGCCTGATCAACTGTACCGTTTCGCGCACCATCCGCGACTCCATGCACGACATCCTCTCCTCGGTGGTGGATGCCGGCATGACCCTCAAGGCGGGCTGCGGCATCGGCTACGAGTTTTCCACCCTGCGCCACAAGGGCGCCTTCGTGTTCGGCGCCGGTGCCGGCACCAACGGCCCGCTGGCGTTCATGGATATCTACGACAAGATGTGCTTCACGGTGGCCTCGGCGGGCGGCCGTCGCGGCGCCCAGATGGGCACTTTCGACGTCGGCCACCCCGATGTGCGCAGCTTCATCGAGGCCAAGCGCGAAGCCGGCCGGCTGCGCCAGTTCAACCTCTCGCTGCTGATCACCGACGAGTTCATGGAAGCGGTGAAGCAGGACGCCGACTGGCCGCTGGCCTTCCCGCTGCACGCCGGCGAGAAGGAGGACGTCAAGCCCGAGGACCTGATCTACCGCGACTGGCCGGTGGTCGAGGACGCCTACAGCGTCGATGCCGAGGGTCGCGTGGCCTGCCGCATCGTCGAGGTGATCAAGGCCCGCGAGCTGTGGGACACCATCATGCGCTCCACCTATGACTTTGCCGAACCGGGCTTCATCCTGATCGACCAGGTCAACCGCATGAACAACAACTGGTTCTGCGAGGAGGTTCGTGCCACCAACCCCTGCGGCGAGCAGCCCCTGCCGCCGGAAGGTGCCTGCCTGCTGGGCTCGGTCAACCTGACCCGCTTCGTCATCGACCCCTTCGGCAAGAAGCCGCGCTTCGACTGGGAGCGCTATCGCCAGGTGGTGGCGATCTTCACCCGCATGCTCGATAACGTGGTGGAGATCAGCGGCCTGCCGCTCGAGGGCCAGCGCCGTGAGATCGAGGCCAAGCGTCGTCATGGCATGGGTTTCCTCGGCCTCGGCTCGACCCTGACCATGCTCAAGATCCCCTATGGTTCGGCGGAGTCGCTGGCGTTCACCGAGGAGGTCAGCCGCAACCTGGCCATCGAAGGGTGGCGGCAGGCGCTGGAGCTCTCGCGTGAGAAAGGCATGGCGCCGATCCTTGCCGAGGACTTCGAGATCACGCCGAAGATGCTGCGCGAGCGCCCGGAGCTGGCGAAGGACGGCTACGAGATCGGCGACAAGGTGCCCGGGCGCATCCTGCACGCGCGCTACAGCCGCTACATGCAGAAGGTCGCCGAGGTGGAGCCGGAGCTGGTCGCGGCACTGGCCGAGCACGGTGCACGC
>NZ_JBYCKL010000062.1:0-8406 GCF_057473365.1 Halomonas sp. TH-94 | reverse complement strand
TATTCCAAACCTTGTAGTTAAGACTGGCCGGCTCGAGCTGGCCAGTTTGGTAAGTAATGTCAGGCGGTTTAATAGATGCTTGATAAAAATATAACGGAGTGCCGATTTTTAGCAGCACTCTGGCGAGCGTGGAGGGTGGCTCATGGCATTTCGATTACCAACGATGCTCGCAGTGTTGCTGAGCACGTCATTTCTATTACCTCTCTCGGCACTTTCAGAGGAGCTATGGTGATTTCTGGTGTATGGGAGGAGGTAGGAAGGGTGGCGTATCCTGTTGATTGATCACGACCAAGATCTCAATCAACATGAGTGGATACGCCATGACCGATTCTACCCTCCGGGCTCTTTCATAACCAGAACCCCCGGTCACTGACCCGCTGCACGAGCTGCTTCGTCAAGGTGCCCGTGACCTGATCGCCAAGGCCGTCGAGGCTGAACTGGCCACCTTCCTGGCACAGTACGCCGACCAGCGGCTCGATGATGGGCGCCAAGCGGTGGTCCGCAACGGCTACCTGCCCGAGCGCACCGTCCAGACCGGGGTCGGGGATGTCAGCGTGCAGGTGCCCAAGGTGCGCGACCGTAGCGGTGGTGGCGCTCGCTTCAACAGCAGTCTGCTGCCGCCCTACCTGAAGCGGGCCCGCAGCATCGAGGAGCTGATCCCCTGGCTCTACCTGAAGGGGATCTCTACCGGCGACTACCAGGAGGCTTTGGCGGCGCTGCTCGGCGACCAGGCCAAGGGTCTGTCGGCCAACACCGTGTCACGGCTCAAGAAGCAGTGGGAAGACGAGCATACCGAGTGGAGGAAGCGGGACCTCGCCGACCGACACTACGTCTACTGGTGGGCCGACGGTGTGTATAGCAACGTCCGCATGGGTGACCGCCTGTGCCTGCTGGTGATCATTGGCGTCACCGAGCAGGGCCGCAAGGAGCTGGTGGCCGTCGAGGACGGCTTTCGCGAGTCGGCGGCCAGTTGGGAGACCTTGCTGACAGGGCTACGAGAGCGTGGCCTGGCCCAGGCTCCCAAGCTGGCAGTGGGTGACGGTGCCATGGGGTTCTGGGCGGCGCTGAGCAAGATTTACCCGGAAACCGACCATCAGCGCTGCTGGGTCCACAAGACGGCCAACGTGCTGAACAAACTGCCAAAATCGGTGCAGCCCAAAGTCAAGGCGGACCTCCATGACATCTGGATGGCCGAGACCCGCGACGAGGCACGCAGGGCCTTCGATCGCACGGTGAAGCGTTTCGAGGCCAAGTACCCCAAGGCGATGGGGTGCCTGGCCAAGGACCAGGACGAGCTGCTGGCGTTTTACGACTACCCGGCAGAGCACTGGGTGCATATCCGCACCACCAACCCGATCGAGTCGACCTTCGCCACGGTCCGCTTGAGGACCAAGCGGAGCCGGAACTGCGGCTCCCGGGCGACGACCCTGGCGATGGTCTTCAAGCTGCTCCAGAGCGCCCAAAAGCGATGGAGGAGGATCAAGCACTTCCAAAAGCTGGAACTAGTCGTGAGCAACGTCAAGTTCCAAGACGGAGAGCAAGTAGCCGATCAATCAGACAGGAATGCGGCCTGACCGCCATCCACCAGATTTGACGATAACTCCTCTGTCACCTGCTTGACGGCTTCGATCTTGAATTCTTCAGTGTATCGTTGACGGCTCATGGGACCGCCTGGCTGCCTTCAGTATAAGGCCTGGAGGTGTCTACGAAACCCGGGGCGATTCACCCCTTAAGGCGAATCGAAAAACAACCACGCACAAGTCGAATTTGGCGGCCCTGGTCACCCTCTGGTCTGCTCGCTCCCTGGCAGCTTCGGACACCGGGCCGATGGTTCGCCGTAAGCTGACGAGGCGAAGGTGGATCGCGTCATCTAGTTCGAAGCGGGCGAGATGATGTTCGGACCTGAGGCATTGGCGGTCGCCTCGGAGAAACGGTAAAGTTCGAAATACACAATAGTGGTCACGTGTTCATCATTATTGACAGCGCGGCGGTCATGACATAGCCGAGGGTGAGCATGGCGACCATAAGCCTGATGCCTGCCGTGACCATAGCCCTGGCGAGGCTGCCACCCCGTTCGGACGGCACCCTAGGGGATAAGCCAACTGGAAGACGCCAGCAGCATACCCGGCCACTACGAAGCCGGCATGGTGGGAAAATCGACTTTAAGGGGTAAGTACGATGAAGCTGTTACTTCTCGAGGATGATGACTTGCTGGCAGAGAGCTTGTCAGAAACTCTGGAAGACAACGGCTACCGTGTTGATTCGGCTGCCACTGTTCAGGCAGCCGAGTCCTTGATGGAGACAGAGGATTATGCCCTAGCGATTCTTGACCTGGGGTTGCCGGACGGCTCAGGACTCGACTTGATCGCGCACTGGCGCTCTCAAGGGCGTCGCTTGCCTATACTGGCTCTTACCGCACGGGATACCTGGGAAGACAAAGTCGCTGGCCTGCGCCGAGGAGCCGATGATTACCTGACTAAGCCGTTTCACGAAGCAGAACTGTTGGCACGCCTGCATGCTATTTTGAGACGGCAGACAGGTCATTTGAATGCCATGCTCAACGTCAATGGTATACAGCTCGATGAGGAGAAACGTCAGGTCAGCACTGACGGGTGTCATTGGCAGCCGTTGACGGCGACGGAATTCCGGCTGTTGCGCTATCTGATGCATCATCCCGACCGCGTCTTGTCCAAGGCGCAACTGCTCGACCAACTCTACTCCCTAGAACAGGACGCTCCCGCCCTGAATCTGGTGGAGGTGTATATCGCTAAGCTACGACGCCGACTGGGCAAGCACACCATTCAGACCCGGCGCGGCCAGGGCTATTTCTTTGCGTCGCGTTGAGCGTCGCAGCCTGCTCTTCCGCCTGCTAGTCTTAGGGAATTAGCGCTAATCGTGGTAGGCGTGACCTGGCTGTTGCATGGCACCCCTGTTGCACGATCTGGCACGAAGCTTTCTTGATGAACGGTTGCGTATATGGGCAGAGCATACGCTGCTCCAGTTTCGCCAGAGGCAACTCTCGGCGCAATTATGGCAGGCGGGGAGTCCTGCCTTACAGGTTTTCCATCACCTCTAGGTGCTGGAGTTCTATGGTGAGATCACCACGTTGCATCCAAGCTGGCACGAAACGTTGGCGCCTTACCTAGGGGGCAAGGATGGAGCATTGGATATCCGTTTCCTCTGGCGAACGACGGGCCAGGACGCCACCTTTCCGGCCTGCAGGAGCAGATGGGCCACGCGGGACCGATCATCATTGGTACCGCCGAGCGCGAGCCGTTCCGCTTAGATCACGAGCTTGTGGTGTTGCTAACTGTCTGGACCTACGAAGATCCGGCCATGGTTTTTACGCAACCTGAAGACTGCCGAGGGCTATTACACCTCCAGAAACACACCATAACGGACTTCCTGGCCGACATGAGCTAGAACGGCTTACGGGAAACGGCCCTCACGCGTGCTATGTGGGCACGAATGCGCATGAGTTCGCTCGACATCGCCGACTGCATGTATACCTACTTGGTGAATGGCCAGGCGCCTGAGCAAAACTAGACGGATCTGTTCAAGCCGAGTGAGCAGCTACGCCTGAGGTTCATCAATGGCTCGGCAATGACTTACTTCGATGTGCGTATTCCGGGGTTGAAGAAGACGGTGGTTGCATTCGACCGCCAGCCCGTGCCGGTCGACGAATTCCGTATCGCCGGTGCTGAGATCTTTGACCTCATCGTGACTCCCGAGGCGGATTCGGCGAATACCGTATTCGCCGAATCCATGGCCCGCAGTGGCTTTACCCGAGCGACCTTCTGACGCTACAACGGTGACCGTCGGACATCCTTGAACTCGATTTTTTGAAGATCGACACGCGGCATTCCTTGAGGCAACACGAACTGGTCATGCCGGCAATGCGGTCCTTTTTCGCGCCACGTTTCAACATCCTCAGCGGTAGAAACGACCTCCACTAACACGCTTTGCTCGAAATCACCCGCACCCACACTGGGGTTCGGGGCCTCGGCATGGGCCAGAGCGAGTCCACTGAGCAGCGCTAGCAGTCCGAACAGCGAGAGCCTTGCCCACTTCACGGGAGTTTAAGACGCTTTGTGTTTGTATAAGCTGCGAGAGTGCATGGCGCATCGTGTCTGACACTGTGTGATTCATTCACCATAGCTCACTGGCATCTAATACCGCTTGATCGACATCAAGAGATATTCGCCTGTCAACCTGCGGACAGTGCTCTGGTGGCCGGGATGCGTACGGCATGGGATACTGGATGACCTTGACCTTTCCTCCCAGCCGACGCCCCGCGGCCTAGACGCAGCCTGGAGCATGGTAATCATTTAAAAGTGATAGATTGCGCTCAGGATCGTGCTGTAGTCGATGTCGCGGCGCCCGCCCACGGGAAACTGGTAGGCGGCACGCAACTCGACGGCATCAGTCACGCTGTAGCCTACCCCGAGCAGCGCCTCGAAGACGTGGCGTCCGGCCTGCTCGCCGCGCATCTCGCTACTGCCGATCAGTTCTGCCATCACCGTGGTCAGCCCCGACGGATAGTGGCCGGGCGTAACCTCGCCGTCGGCCATCGCGAAGAGCTGCGGCGCCCGGAAGGTGTAGGCGAGCCCGGCACCGTAGAAGAGCTCCACATCACCGCTGCTCAGCCCGTACCGGGTCCCGAGCTCGGTCTGCAGGGTCACCCAGTTGCCAAGATCAGACCAGGTCGTGATCGACGGGCCGAAGGCGTACTCATCGCCGTGGCCCATCGGGATTGCGAGCTTGAGGTTGGTCGAGAGCAGGAAGCGGGGGGCCTCGACCAGGAGAAAGCGCGGCGCGATCTTGAAATCCCCCAGCTCGGTCTCGGTTTCGCCTGCTTCGCGTTCACGCTCTAACTCCGCCTCCACCATCAGACCGATCCGGCGCGTGAAGGCCCACTCGAGCTCCACCTCCAACTCCTCCTCGATTGCGTGGGGCTCGCGCGTGTAGCGATAGACGAAGAAGAAATCCCGGTCGAGGTAGGCGGGCTCGAGATTGAACAGGTGCACGAACGGGGTACCTTCCCGGCTGTAGTGGCTGTGCACCCAAGGATCGAGCCAGCCTTCGGTCAGCGAGAAACCCAGGTACGGGAGGTACTCGGCCGTCGGCGCCGGAACCTCGCTCGCGCGTGGCGAAGCCGGTTCATGCGCCAGTGCGCTCTGAGCAGCCCCTGCCACAGCCAAGGCACCGAGCAGCGCCGGGACCAGGCATCGCTGAAGGTGGCGGGAAGTACGGGTGCCAGCCGGCTGCGGTCGCAGTAAGGCATTCGATGCGCTCATCCTTTGATTTTCCATCAGGTTCTTTCTCTCTTTTCACTGGAACGATATAACATTGCATTCCGTCGCTGCACCCACAGGTGAGCGAGCGCCCCGGCCCGAGGTTCACGCTAAGGGTGAACCTCGGGGTAACCCCGGAGCGAAAGGGTTCTTAAGTAGGCGTGCTCAATGATGGCCCTCGTGGCCCGGTCCACCGCGCGCGGGCGCCGCCTCGCGCGGCACGACATCAACCCCGTCGCGTCTGAGCTCCTCCTCGCGGGCAAGCCGCGCCTCGGTGCCTTCCGGGTTCTCGTACCAGCCCGGATCGACGTCGTAGCTTTCGAGCTCGTCGCGGACCTTGAGGATGGTCACCATGCCGCCCATGGTGATGTAGCCGCGCGGACCGCGCTTGCCCACCATGGGGATGCTGTTCTCCGGCACCCGCATGTGACCCGCCTCGACGTGGACCCCGTGATCCCCCATCCCCGTCTCGCCCATGGTCATGTAACCGGGCAGAATGCTCCGCATCCGCTCATCGAAATTTCCGCGCTCGAAGCCGATCATATTCGGGATGCCGTGGCCCATCTGGTTCATGATGTGATGGGTCATATGGCAGTGCAGCCCCCAGTCGCCCGGGTTGTCGGCGACGAACTCGATGGTGCGGGTCGAGCCTACCGGCATGATCACGGTGGTCTCCGGCCAGCGTCCGGCCTCAGGGATGACCCCACCGTCCGTTTCGACGACATCGAACTTATGGCCATGGATATGAATCGGATGGTGACTATCGGCGCTGAGGTTGGCGATCCGGATCCTAACTCGATCCCCCGTGCGCACCACCAGCGGCGCGGTACCGGGGAAGGCTTTGGCATTGATGGTAAAGATGTTAAGCGCCCCCATCTCGTTAGGATCCGGTCGTTCGGTGCCGGCGTGGATCGCCCACTCGCTCAGTAGCAGCGCGAAGTCGCGGTCCACCGGCCGGCGATCCGCCGCGCGCCGCGGATGCACGACCAGGGCCCCCATCATCCCCATCGCCATCTGCGTCATCTCGTCGTGATGCGAGTGGTACATCAGCATCCCGTGCTGATGGAAGGTCCATTCGTACTTGAAGGTCTCGCCCGGGCGGATCGGCGCTTGACTGAGCCCCGCCACACCGTCCATGCCGCTTGGCAGCAGCACACCGTGCCAGTGGATCGAGGTCTCGGCAGGCAGGCGGTTGGTGACGTAGATCCTCACCCGATCCCCCTCCACCGCCTCGATCGTCGGACCGTGCACGCGACCGTTGAAGCCCCAAACGTTCGCTTCGAGGCCCGGTGCGAACTCGTGGCGCACGGGCTCGGCGATAAGGTGGTAGACCTTGATCCCGTCGACCACGCGATACTCGAGGCTCACCCCGTTGGGCGTCACCACCGGCTGGTAGTCCTCCCCGCGCCGACCCGGCTCGAGCGGCGGTCGGGCCCAGGCCGGGCCATGTCCTGCCGCTGCTGCCTCCTGGGCGTTGACCTTGCCGGCATAGTGCAGCACGCCGGTGCCAGCAACGAGCGCCGCGCCCGCCCCTTTCAACATATTTCTACGCATCAAATCCATCGTTCAGTCCTCTGCAAGGGTCGTCAGTCGCGCCCGCCGGGCAGCCGGCCGGCAAGGATCTGATGAAGTTCGGCATCCGCTCGCCAGTAGCGGTAGAGCTCGTTGACGTATTGCTCGCCGAGCTCGATCTGCTGCTGGCGGGCGAGCAAGAGCTGCGGAACGCCGATCTGCATGGCGTTGTACTGAAGCTGCGACTCGCGGGTAATGCGCTCACGCAGCGGCAGGAGCAACTCTCGGATGAGCGCCACCCGCTGCGCGGCCAGTTGCCGGCGCAGGTAGGCCTCGCGAGTCACCGCCCTCACTTCGACTGCGCGGGCGACGTAGAGGTGCTGCTGACGGCCGATCTCCTCGCGCGCGGCGGCCCGCCGCGCTTGGCCGCGGTCGAACAGTGGTAGGCCGATCGAGATCTCCGGGCCGGCGGACCAATCGCCGCCGTCACGCTCGGCCTCGACACCCACCTCAAGCGCCGGTACGAGTGTCGTCGCGTTGACGATCCCTAACTGCTGGCCTAGCGCCTCGAGCTGTCGACGTGCGATCTGCAGATCGAGGCTGGCCTCGATTGCCCGCGCTTCGACCGCCTCGATCGGCGCGGGTTCTGCCGGCACTTCAGGTAGGCGGTCGGCAATCGTCCACGTCGTCTGCGGCCCCCACACGCCCATCAAGACATTCAGCCGCTCGCGCGCGGTGATCAGCTCCACCTCGGCCTCGGCTTGCGCCAGGCGCGCCTCCTCGTGCAGCGCCCGCTCCTCCGCGAGTGAGAGCGCGGTGATATTGCCCGCATCGCGAAGCCGCTGGGAGAAGTCCAGCGCAAGCCCGGTGGCCTGCACGATCTGCTCGCGCATCTCCAACCGCTGCTGGGCCGCCTGCACACCGTAGAAGGCCACGCGCGTGCGATAGGCATGATCCAACACAGCACCGGTCACCCGCTTCTTGGCCGCGTCGAACTGCGCCTCAGCAACCCGAGTTCGCAGCGGGATGTAGAACACCTCGAGAAAGCCCTGGCTCACGCCTAGCGTGAGCTCCGAGGAGCCGCCGTTGAGCGGGAAGAGCACGCCGGCGTTGAACACAGGATTCTGCAAGAGGCCCGCCCCCACGACTTCGGCCTGCGCCACGCCGAGATCGGCATAGACGGCTTGAAGGTTGCGGTTGTTGAGCAACGCGATTTGGACTGCCTCTTCGACGTTGAGCGCGTCGCGCTCGAGGATCTCACGAACCGCCGCGGCGACCTCTTGATCCTCTTCCGTGCCACGGATCCATTGAACCTCAGGCAGGCCAAGCTCCGCCGCCTCGGTACGGACTTCCGCGAAGCCAGCACGCGGCTCGATCGTGGCACAGCCTGCCAGTAGCACCAGGGCACCTGCGACGGACACTATCCGAATAACGGGTCGAGCCATAATTAGTGTCCTCCGTGGTTACGGTGGCCATCATGGTCCATGTCACCGTGGTCCATGTCACCGTGATCCATGTCGCCGTGATCCATGTCACCGTGATCCATGTCACCGTGGTCCATGTCACCGTGGTCCATGTCACCGTGGTCCATGTCACCGTG
>NZ_JBYCKL010000061.1:0-42420 GCF_057473365.1 Halomonas sp. TH-94 | reverse complement strand
GCGACGACGGCTATGAAACCATCATGGTCAACTGCAACCCGGAAACCGTCTCCACCGACTACGACACCTCCGACCGCCTCTACTTCGAGCCGGTGACCCTGGAGGACGTGCTGGAGATCGCCGACAAGGAGCGGCCGGTCGGTGTCATCGTCCAGTTCGGCGGCCAGACTCCGCTCAAGCTCGCCCGCGAGCTCGAAGCTGCCGGCGTGCCGATCATTGGCACCACCCCGGACGCCATCGACCGCGCCGAAGACCGCGAGCGCTTCCAGCAGATGATCGACAAGCTGGGCCTCAAGCAGCCGCCCAACGCCACCGCGCGCAGCTTCGACGAGGCCTTTGCCAAGGCCGAGGCGATCGGTTACCCGCTGGTGGTGCGCCCGAGCTACGTGCTCGGTGGTCGCGCCATGGAGATCGTCTATTCCGCCGATGAGCTGGAAAACTACATGACCCACGCGGTCAAGGTTTCCAACGACTCGCCGGTGTTGCTCGACCACTTCCTGAATGCCGCCATCGAGATCGATATCGACGCCGTCTCCGACGGGCATGAGGTGGTGATCGGCGGCATCATGCAGCACATCGAGCAGGCCGGCGTGCACTCCGGCGACTCCGCTTGTGCGTTGCCGCCCTATTCGCTGCCTGCCGATGTGCAGGACGAGATGCGCGAGCAGGTCAAGCGCATGGCGGTCGAGCTGGGCGTGGTCGGTCTGATGAACGTGCAGCTGGCGTGGCAGGACGACGAGATCTACGTCATCGAGGTCAACCCGCGCGCCTCGCGTACCGCCCCCTTCGTCTCCAAGTGTATCGGTACCTCGCTGGCCCAGATCGCTGCCCGCTGCATGGCCGGCAAGACCCTGGCCGAGCAAGGCTTCACCCGCGAGATCGTGCCGCACTTCTACAGCGTCAAGGAGGCGGTGTTCCCGTTCAACAAGTTCCCCGGCGTCGATCCGATTCTGTCGCCTGAGATGAAGTCCACCGGCGAAGTGATGGGCTCTGGCGATACCTTCGCCGAAGCCTTCTACAAGGCGCAGCTGGGGGCCGGCGAGGCGATTCCCAAGCTCGAAGGGGAGCGCAAGGCGTTCCTCTCGGTGCGCGAGCCGGACAAGGCGGGTGTTATCGAGATCGCTCGTTCTCTGCTAGCATTGGGGTTCACCCTTTGCGCGACCCGCGGCACCGCCGCTGCCCTCGAAGCCTCTGGCCTCGAGGTGGAGGTCGTCAACAAGGTCTTTGAGGGTCGTCCGCATATCGTCGATCTACTCAAGAACGATGATATCGCCTATATCGTCAATACCACCGAAGGTCGCCAGGCGATCAATGACTCTTCGGTGATCCGTCGTACTGCGCTGGCTCGCAAGGTGCCCTATGCCACCACCCTGGCAGGGGCGAGTGCCGTTTGCATGGCACTGGAATACGGCAACGAGATCACGGTACGACGGCTTCAGGAACTGCATGCAGGAGCAACGCAATGAACAAGGTCCCGATGACCGTTGCCGGCGAGGCACGCCTGCGCAAGGAACTCGAGGAGCTCAAGGGCGAGGCTCGCCCCAGGGTGATTGCGGCAATCGCCGATGCCCGTGAGCATGGCGATCTCAAGGAGAACGCCGAATATCACGCTGCGCGAGAGGAGCAGGGCTTCATCGAGGGGCGGATCCAGGAGATCGAGAGCAAGCTCTCCAACGCCCAGGTGATCGACGTCCAGAAGCTGCCGCAGACCGGCAAGGTGATCTTCGGTGTCACGGTCGAGCTGATCAACCTCGGCAATGACGAAGAGGTCAGCTATCAGATCGTCGGTGAGGACGAAGCCGAGATCAAGGCCGGCAAGATCTCCGTCACTTCACCCATTGCCCGTGCCCTGATCGGCAAGGAGGAGGGCGACGTGGTGGTGGTCAGCACGCCCGGCGGCGAGGTGGAGTACGAGATTTCCAGCGTCGAGCATCGCTGAGCGCAGCATTGCCTCATGCATGAAAAAGCCCGCGACATGATGTCGCGGGCTTTGCGTTGGCCTCTCGGCGCCCGGCTTGGAGCTGCTGCCCGTATCAGTGCCGCCCGTGGTGATTCTCGAAGCGCTTGACGTTGGAGAGCTTCGGGTTCGCCTGGGGGTTCCTGCGATAGAGCAGCGCCATCTTGCCGATGGTCTGCACGCGCTCGGCGCCGCTGGCCGCGATCAGCTCGTCGAGCATGGCGGCGCGGTCATCGCGCTCCGGCAGGGCCAGCTTCACCTTGATCAGTTCGTGATCCGACAGCGCCCGGTCGAGCTCGGCCAGCACGCCCTCGGAAACGCCGTTCTCCGAAACCGTTACCACCGGATTCAGGTGGTGGCCGATGCTGCGAAATGCTTTCTTTTGTGCCTGTGACAAGCTCATGGTATCTTGCGTCTTCCCGGTTGCGCGTAACCTGTCATGGTACGGTGAAATGCTCGCCGGTGAAAGCATGGCAAGGCCCGTTCGGCCCACGTCCAGCTCCGCTTCATACCGAACCAGGCCGCCGAGCCTGAGCTCAGTTCGGCATCTTCAGTCAAGGTGATCGTGTGGCTCGATCCACTTCCTCCAACCATGACGGTGCGTCCGATAGCCCGCGGCGCCAGCGGGGCGCCAGCAAGACGAGTGCCGGCTGGCTCAAGGAGCATTTTGACGACCGCTTCGTGCAGCAGAGCTGGCAGGACGGCTACCGCAGTCGGGCCAGCTACAAGCTGTTGGCGCTCGACGAGAAGGACCGGCTGTTCAAGCGCGGGATGAGCGTGATCGACCTGGGGGCGGCCCCCGGCGGCTGGAGCCAGGTGGCGGCCGACCGCGTTGGCCCCGAAGGCCTGGTGATAGCCTCGGACATACTCGAGATGGATGCGCTGGCCGGGGTGGAGTTCATTCAGGGCGACTTCACCGAGGAGGCCGTGCTCGAGTCGATCCTGGCCGCTCTCGACGGCCGGCCCGTAGACCTTGTCATGTCGGACATGGCCCCCAATATGAGTGGTATGAGTGCCATCGATCAGCCCCAGGCCATGTATCTGGTGGAATTGGCGCTCGATCTGGCACGCCAGACACTGCCACCCGGCGGCCGGTTTCTGGCCAAGGTGTTTCAGGGCGAGGGCTTCGATGCCTACCTGAAGGAGCTGCGTGAGAGCTTTGCCAAGGTGGTGACACGCAAGCCGGAGGCGTCCCGCGCCCGTTCGCGTGAGGTCTACCTGCTGGCGGAAGGATATCGGGGCTGAGCCTTGGCTCGGCCCCAGCGACACGAGCCAGGGCGCGGCTGTCCCCGTCCTGGGCGATTGATGATAGCTTTAGACTAATAGCGCTATGGCCAGACATGGCCGTTCAACTGTGCCACAGTGTGGAATGGTGCGGCTTGTCTTCGAGGCGGAACATGGCCTCTCCTTTCGTGGTCTTAGAGCCAGGCATCGTTGGCCGGAGTAGCTTGCAATGAGGGTAGACCCTTGAATGATATGGCGAAGAACCTGATCCTCTGGTTGGTCATCGCAGCGGTGCTGCTGACGGTGTTCAACAACTTCACCGTCGACACGGCGCCGCAGACGATGAACTATTCCCAGTTCGTCCAGCAGGTGCAGAACCAGCAGATCCGCAGCGTGACCATCGATGGCTACCGTATTACCGGTGAGCGCGGCGACGGTTCGCAGTTCCAGACCATCCGGCCGGCGGCGGAGGATCCCAAGCTGATCGACGATCTGCTGACCAACAACGTCACCGTTGTCGGCAGGGAGCCGCAGGAGCAGAGCCTGTGGACCCGGTTGTTGATCGCCAGCTTCCCGATCCTGCTGATCCTCGCCATCTTCATGTTCTTCATGCGCCAGATGCAGGGCGGCGCAGGTGGCAAGGGCGGGCCGATGAGCTTCGGCAAGTCCAAGGCCAAGCTGCTCTCCCAGGATCAGATCAAGACCACCTTCGCCGACGTCGCCGGCTGCGACGAGGCCAAGGAGGAAGTCGAGGAGCTGGTCGACTTCCTGCGCGATCCTTCCAAGTTCCAGCGCCTGGGGGGCACCATTCCCCGTGGCGTGTTGATGGTGGGCCCTCCGGGTACCGGTAAGACGCTGCTGGCGAAATCCATCGCCGGCGAGGCCAAGGTACCGTTCTTCTCGATTTCCGGCTCCGACTTCGTCGAGATGTTCGTCGGCGTGGGTGCGTCCCGCGTACGCGACATGTTCGAACAGGCCAAGAAGCAGGCGCCCTGCATCATCTTCATCGACGAAATCGACGCCGTGGGCCGTTCGCGTGGCGCCGGCATGGGCGGCGGCAACGACGAGCGCGAGCAGACCTTGAACCAGCTGCTGGTTGAAATGGACGGCTTCGAGGCCAACGAAGGCATCATCGTCATCGCCGCCACCAACCGTCCCGACGTGCTCGACCCCGCGCTGCTGCGTCCGGGCCGCTTCGACCGCCAGGTAGTGGTGCCGCTGCCCGATATCCGCGGTCGTGAGCACATCCTCAACGTGCACCTGCGCAAGGTGCCGCTGGCCGACGACGTCAAGCCGTCGCTGATCGCTCGCGGTACCCCCGGTTTCTCCGGTGCCGACCTGGCCAACCTGGTCAACGAGGGGGCGCTGTTCGCTGCCCGCCGCAACAAGCGCCTGGTGGGCATGGAAGAGCTGGAGCTGGCCAAGGACAAGATCATGATGGGCGCCGAGCGCCGCTCCATGGTCATGACCGACAAGGAAAAGCTCAACACCGCGTATCACGAGTCGGGTCACGCCATCATCGGCCTGGTGATGCCGGAACACGACCCGGTCTACAAGGTCACCATCATCCCGCGTGGCCGCGCCTTGGGCGTCACCATGTTCCTGCCCGAGCAGGATCGCTACAGCCTGTCGCGTCAGCAGATCATCAGCCAGATCTGCTCACTGTTCGGTGGCCGTATCGCCGAGGAGATGACCCTGGGGCCGAACGGTGTCACCACCGGCGCTTCCAACGACATCAAGCGCGCCACCGAATTGGCCCACAACATGGTCGCCAAGTGGGGTCTCTCCGAGGAGATGGGGCCGATCATGTACGACGAGGACGAGTCGCACCAGTTCCTCGGCGGCCCCGGTCAGGGCGGCGGCAAGCTGAAATCCGGCGAGACCATCTCACGGCTCGACAAGGAAGTGCGCAAGGTCATCGATGAGTGCTATGAACGTGCCAGGGTGATCCTCGAGGAGAATCGCGACAAGCTCGACGCCATGGCCGAAGCGCTGATGCTGTATGAAACCATCGACGCCGACCAGCTCAAGGACATCATGGAGGGTCGCACGCCGCGTCCGCCCAAGGACTGGGAAGACGGTGACTCCGGCACGCCGGCCCCGGTCGGCGGTGAGCCGCAGCCCGAGCCCAAGAGCGAGGAGGCACCGTCGGTCGAGCCGACCGACGGCGGCAGCGACAGCGGCGAGGGCGGGGATCATGGAGACGAAGACGAGGACGAAGAGCCGCGTCGTCGGCCCTCGGACCCGCTGGGCGGCCCTGCCGGGTCGTGATCGCCGATGCTGATTCTCAGGCGCCCCACTGGGGCGCCTTTGCCGTGGGGCGCCCTGGCCCGATCCAAGCGACAGGACTCCTGACATGAAACGCACCTCTGCAGCGACCTGGTTGCCGTGCGGGCGGCACCGCCTCGATCTATCCTTCCCTCGTATCATGGGAATTCTCAACGTTACTCCAGACTCCTTCTCCGACGGTGGCCGGCATATCGCTCTCGACGATGCTCTGCGTCACGCTGAGCGCATGCTGGCGGAAGGAGCGGCGATCATCGATGTGGGGGGTGAGTCGACTCGCCCCGGCTCGCAGGCGGTTTCCACCCAGCAGGAGCTGGATCGTGTAGCCCCGGTGGTCGAACGTCTGGTGTGCGAGCTCGATGCCCTGGTGTCGGTGGATACCAGCAATCCCGAGGTGATGCAGCAGGCCGCAGCGCTCGGTGCCGGCATGATCAATGACGTGCGAGCGCTCACCCGCGAGGGTGCGCTGGAAGCGGCGCTGGGTACCGGCCTGCCGGTGTGCTTGATGCACATGCAGGGTGAGCCCCAGGACATGCAGCAAGCGCCCCATTATGATGAACCCATCGAGGAGGCCGTGGCCGATTTTCTGGCATCACGGGTGGCAGCCTGCGAGGCTGCCGGACTGCGCCGTGAGCGTCTATTGCTCGATCCCGGCTTCGGGTTCGGCAAGACGGTGGAGCACAATTTACGTTTGCTCAATCGCATGGAGCGGCTGAGTGCCCATGAGCTGCCGCTGCTGGTAGGCATGTCGCGCAAGAGCATGATCGGCAAGGTTCTCGGACGGCCGGTGGAGGAGCGGCTGTCCGGCGGGCTGGCGCTGGCATCGCTGGCGATTCAGCGCGGTGCCCGTATCCTTCGCGTTCATGACGTTGGCCCGGTCATGGATGCGGTGAACATGACCTGGGCCGTGCTTAGGGAAGGCTGCGAGAATGACTAGAAAATACTTTGGTACGGATGGCATTCGTGGAACGGTGGGAGAGTACCCCATCACGCCGGATTTCATGCTCAAGCTGGGCTGGGCCATGGGGCGGGTGCTGGCTCGGGAGACAGGTCGCGCTCGCGTACTGATCGGCAAGGATACGCGTATCTCGGGCTACATGTTCGAGTCGGCGCTTGAGGCGGGGCTGTCTGCAGCCGGGGTCGATGTGGCCCTGCTCGGACCGATGCCCACGCCGGGGATCGCCTACCTTACGCGTACCTTCCGCGCCGATGCCGGTATCGTCATATCGGCCTCGCACAATCCGTTCGCCGACAACGGCATCAAGTTCTTCTCCACCGAGGGCACCAAGCTCGCCGACGATATCGAGGAGCGCATCGAGTCGATGCTGGACGAGCCTTTGACCACGGTCGCTGCGGGCAAGCTGGGCAAGGCGGTGCGTATCGATGATGCCGCCGGGCGCTACATCGAATTCTGCAAGTCGACCATTCCCAATCGGCTCAGCCTGCACGGGCTGCGCATGGTGCTCGACTGCGCCCACGGTGCCACCTACCACATCGCACCCAGCGTGTTCCGTGAGCTGGGCGCCGAGGTCAGCCTGGTAGGGGCGAGCCCCGATGGCCTCAACATCAATCGCGAAGTCGGCTCCACCTCGCCGGCCACCCTGCGTGCTGCGGTCATCCAGCAGAGCGCAGACCTGGGCATCGCCTTCGACGGCGACGGTGACCGGGTGCTGATGGTCGACGCCGATGGCCGCGAGATCGATGGCGACGACATCCTCTACCTGATCGCACGCGACCGTCACGAGCGGGGCCAGCTGATAGGTGGTGTGGTCGGAACCCTGATGACCAACCTTGGGCTCGCCATGGCGCTGGAGCGCATGGGAATCCCCTTCGAGCGTGCCAAGGTGGGCGACCGCTACGTGGTGGAGCGGTTGGTGGCCAACGGCTGGCAGCTCGGCGGCGAGTCGTCCGGTCATATCGTCTGTGCCGACGTCCAGAGCACCGGTGACGGTATCGTCTCGGCGCTGCAGGTCCTGGCGATCATGATCAGTGAGGGCAAGCCGCTGAACACGCTGCTTTCCGGCCTGGAGAAGGTGCCTCAGGTGCTGGTCAATGTGCGCCTCACGCCGGGAAGTGATGCCAAGGCGCTGATGGAGAGGCCGGCGGTGAAGGATGCCGTCGCTGCCATGGAGGCTGAGCTGGGCGACGAGGGTCGCATCCTCTTGCGCCCCTCGGGCACCGAGCCGCTGATACGCGTGATGGTCGAAGGGCGCGCGCATCTCGACGTCGAGGCACTGGCACGCCGACTGGCCGCACAGGTAGAGGAAGAGTTGGGTTGACCTTTGCCCAACGGTTGTCTTGACTTGGCGCCTCCTATACCATTTCGCTCCACTTTGAAAGAGGACGCAGCATGCGAACGCCGCTGATTGCCGGGAACTGGAAGATGAACGGTTCGGCCTCTCTGGTCGAGGAGTTCGGACGGAGTTTTGCCGAGCAAGCGCTCCCGGCGTCATTGGATATCGTCATTCTGCCCCCCTTTCCCTATTTGGACGCGGCGCGGCAAGCCTTCGAGGGCACGCCGTTACGTCTGGGGGCGCAGACCCTGAATCCGCTGCACTCCGGCGCTCGCACCGGTGAGGTGAGTGGGCGCATGCTCAAGGAGTTCGGCGTAGCGTTTGCTCTGGTGGGTCACTCCGAGCGTCGTCAGCTCTACCGTGAGGATGACGAAGCCGTGCACGACCGGTTGCTGGCGGCTCTGAATGTCGACATCACACCGATCCTGTGTGTCGGCGAGACCCTGGAAGAGCGCGACGCCGGCAAGACCATGGAGGTGGTGCTGCGCCAGGTGGGCTATGTCATGGCGCGCCTGGAGCCCGATCAGCGCGAGCGTGTCGTGATTGCCTATGAGCCGGTCTGGGCGATCGGCACCGGGCGCACGGCCACGCCGGATCAGGCACAGGAGGTCATGGCCGGTATCCGCCAGTATCAGGCCGGTTTCGACCGTGAACTTGCGGCAGGCCTGCGCCTGCTGTACGGCGGCAGCATGAACGCGGGCAACGCGGCCGAGCTGTTGGCCCAGCCCGACATCGACGGCGGCCTGGTGGGCGGTGCTTCGCTCAAGGTCGACGATTTCCTAGCCATTTGTCAGTCAGCAGGTTGAACTCATGCAAGTTGCGATTCTCATGATCCATGTGGCGATCGCCATCGCCCTGGTCGTACTCATCCTGCTACAGCAGGGCAAGGGCGCCGAAGCCGGTGCCGCCTTCGGTGGTGGCGCCTCGCAGACCGTGTTCGGTTCGCGTGGTACCGGTGGCTTTCTCTCGCGTACCACCGCGGTACTGGCAGCGGCCTTCTTCGCCACCTCGCTGACCTTGGCCTACTTTGCCACCCAGGCGGGGCAGGCCCCGGAAGCGGGTATTCCCGATGCACGCCTGATCGAACAGCAGCGCGGGCTGCCGACGCTTGACGATGAGGCCCGTGATGTGGATAATACCGCGCCAGTGCTGGAAGAAAGGGACGGCTGAGGTCGTCATTCAGCAGTCAAGCAAGCCGAAGTGGTGGAATTGGTAGACACGCTATCTTGAGGGGGTAGTGACCTTACGGTCGTGCGGGTTCAAGTCCCGCCTTCGGCACCATCTGAAGCGCTGCGGTCCATCGGGGTCGCGAGTCGTCAGAAGCAGGATTGGCACCAGAAGGGTTGGGGGTAATGGATGTATGCGAGTCTTCTTGACGCAAGCGCATCCGACGCCTACAATCGCCGACCTGGAATGTTGCGGGGTGGAGCAGTCTGGTAGCTCGTCGGGCTCATAACCCGAAGGTCATCGGTTCAAATCCGGTCCCCGCTACCATTTTTCGATCAGGCATCCATGGGGATGCAAATTGGCGAAAATGGTACTACAGGTTTCTTGTGAAAGGCCCCTTCCTGTGAAGGGGCTTTTTGTTAGCAGCTAACTGCCGGCATTGGCTGGCAGTGCTTATCCGGGCAACGCCAATCAGCCACCTAGCTTTCCTGTTCACTCCCGGCCAGGTGCCTGATGCAACGGCTGTAGGAGCTTTCTCTGTGGCACTCAAGGACGCTGCGCTCTATGCGCTGATCGAACCGGTGGTCACCGCCATGGGATTCGAGCTGTGGGGCATCGACTATCGCTCCCAGGGCAAGCAATCCCGCCTGGTGATCTACATTGATCATGCTGATGGCGTGAGCGTGGATCACTGCGCCGACGTCAGCCGTCAGGTCAGTGCCGTGCTCGACGTGGAGGACCCCGTTCCGGGCGAGTATCGCCTGGAGGTGTCGTCGCCGGGCATGGACCGTCCGCTGTACAGCCTTGACCAGTTCGCCCGCTATGCGGGACACGAGGTGGCGCTGAAGCTGCGCGTGCCGTTCGACGGACGGCGCAAGTTTCAGGGGCTGCTGGCTGGGATCGAGGCAGACGAGGTGCTGCTGCAGCTCGACGGCGAAGAATACTGCTTTCCCATCGAAAGCATCGATCAGGCGCGGGTAGTCCCGCGGTTCAAGGACTGAGGCGCAGGCCAGGTTCGGTGCACAAGAACAGGTTTTCTGGCGAGGCAAAGGCATGAGTAAAGAAATTCTGACGGTCGTCGATGCGATCTCCAACGAGAAGGGCGTTCCCCGCCTAGTGATCTTCGAGGCGGTCGAGGCGGCGCTGGCCAGCGCGTCACGCAAGCGCTTCGAAGGGCGTGAGGTCAGTGTGCGCGTGCACATCGACCGCCAAACGGGTGAATACGAAACCTTCCGCCGCTGGGAGGTGGTAGAGGACGACGAGTTCGAGAATCCCGACGCCGAAATCAAGGAATCCTTCGCCGAGCGTCGCGACCCGCCTCTCAAACTGGGCGATGTGGTCGAGGAACAGATCGAGAATGCCGCCTTCGGCCGTATCGCTGCCCAGACCGCCAAGCAGGTGATCGTGCAGAAAGTGCGCGAGGCCGAGCGCGCCGAGGTGGTACGCCAGTACGCCGAGCGTGAAGGCGAGCTGGTCGCCGGTATCGTCAAGAAGACCACCCGCGACGGCCTGATCATCGACCTGGGCGACAACGCCGAGGCGTTCCTGCCGCGCAGCGAAATGATTCCCGGCGAGCGCTATCGCATGAACGACCGTGTGCGTGCGCTGCTGACCAAGGTCGATGCCGACGCGCGTGGCGCTCAGCTGATCCTGTCGCGCACCTGCCCGGAGCTGATCATCGAGCTGTTCAAGATCGAGGTGCCGGAAATCGCCGAGCAGCTCATCGAGATCAAGGGTGCGGCACGCGATCCCGGCTCCCGGGCCAAGATCGCGGTCAAGACCAACGACCGGCGCATCGATCCGGTCGGCGCCTGTGTCGGCATGCGCGGCTCCCGCGTACAAGCGGTATCCAGCGAGCTGCAGAACGAGCGGGTCGACATCATTCTGTGGGATGACAATCCCGCTCAGCTGGTCATCAACGCCATGGCGCCGGCCGATGTCGGCTCGATCCTCGTCGATGAGGACGCCCACGCCATGGACGTAGCCGTCGCCGAGGACAATCTGGCCCAGGCCATCGGCCGCAGCGGACAGAACGTACGCCTGGCTTCCGAACTCACCGGCTGGCGAATCAACGTCATGACCGAAAACGAGGCGGAAGACAAGCGCGAGCAGGAAATCGACAGCCTGGTCGAGAACTTCATCCAGCATCTGGAGATCGAGGACGACCTCGCTCGACTGCTGGTGGAGGAGGGCTTCACCACGCTGGAGGAGATCGCTTACGTGCCCCTCGAGGAAATGCTCGAGATCGAGGAGCTCGACGAAGAGTTGGTGGAAGAGCTACGTGCTCGCGCCAAGGATGAACTGCTGACCCTGGCCATTGCCTCCGAAGAGGAACTCGACGGCGCTCAGCCGGCCGACGACCTGCTGGAAATGGACGGCATGGAGCGTCATCTGGCCTTTATCCTGGCCAGCCGGGGCATCGTCACCATGGAGGATCTCGCCGAGCAGTCCGTCGACGATTTGATGGACATCGAGGGCATGGACGAGGAGCGCGCTGCAGCACTGATCATGACTGCCCGTGCGCCCTGGTTCGAGAACGAACAGTAAACGGGTCACGGGCTGAGGAGGGTCGAGATGTCAGAAATGACCGTAAAAGATTTTGCAGCGAAGGTAGGGCGCGAAGTGCCTCGCCTGCTGGAACAGATGAAAGAAGCCGGGCTCGAGCACAAGTCGGAGAGCGACGCCGTGTCCGAGGAGGACAAGCGCAAGCTGCTCGACTACCTGACCAAGAGTCATGGTAGTGCCGGTGCCGGGGCGCGCAATCGCATTACGCTGACGCGCAAGACGCGTAGCAAGATCAAGACAGGCGAGCGGGGCAAGACGATCGAGGTGCAGGTTCGCAAGAAACGCACCTACGTCAAGCGTGCCGAAGAGGAAGAAGCGTCCAAGCCGGAGCCGGTTGAAGAGTCCGGGCCGCGCCAGCTGGTAGGCGACATGGCCGACTCACGGGCCAAGCACGAGGCCGAGCAGGCGGAACAGGCACAGCAGGTCGCGCGCGAGGAGGCCGCCAAGGCCGAGACCGCCAAGGCCGAAGCCGCTCAGGCAGAGGTTGCCGAGGTGACTGCCGAGCCCGCGATTGCCGTGCCTGAGCTGCGTCGCAGCCAGGAGGAGCCGGTCGCCGAGCCCGAGCAGCCGGCGCCACCCAAAGAGGGTCGCACCGACCGCCGTACCGCGCCGCCCAAGAAGGCCTCGGCCAAGAAAGGGCGCCACGATCGCGACGAGGAAGATCGCGGTGATCGCGAGGAGCGTCGTCGCGGCGGTGGCAAGAAGGTCAAGCGTGCCGAGCGCCGTGGCGGCCGTCGTGGCTCCAGCCAGGGCGGTGGTGGCAAGCACGGCTTCCAGAAGCCGACGCAGCCCATCGTGCGCGAAGTCTCGATTCCCGAATCGATCAGCGTTGCCGAACTTGCCGACAAGATGTCCATCAAGGCGAACGAGGTCATCAAGACCATGTTCACCATGGGCGCGGCGGTGACCATCAACCAGACCATCGATCAGGACACCGCGGCCATCGTGGTCGAGGAGATGGGCCACAAGCCCAAGCTGATCAAGGACGATGCACTCGAGACCGAAATGCTCGAAGGCATCTCCTACGAGGGCGAGGAGATCACCCGCTCACCGGTGGTTACGGTGATGGGTCACGTCGACCACGGCAAGACCTCGCTGCTCGACTACATCCGCAAGGCCAAGGTGGCTACCGGTGAGGCCGGCGGTATCACCCAGCACATCGGCGCCTACCACGTCGAAGACGAACACGGTGGTGTGACCTTCCTCGACACCCCGGGCCACGCGGCGTTTACCGCCATGCGTGCCCGCGGTGCCAAGGCGACCGACGTGGTCATCCTGGTGGTGGCGGCCGATGACGGCGTGATGCCCCAGACCATCGAGGCGATCGAGCACTCTCGTGCGGCCGAGGTTCCGATGGTGGTGGCGGTCAACAAGATCGACAAGCAGGGCATCGATCTGGACCGGATCAAGAACGAGCTCTCCCAGCACGGCGTGATCTCCGAGGAGTGGGGCGGCGACACTCAGTTCGTCCACGTCTCGGCCAAGACCGGTGAAGGCATCGAGGACCTGCTGGAAGCGATCCAGTTGGTTTCCGAAGTGCTCGAACTCAAGGCAGTGCCTGAAGCGCCCGGCAAGGGCGTGGTGGTCGAATCGCGTCTCGACAAGGGTCGTGGCCCGGTCGCTACCGTACTGGTACAGAACGGTACCCTGAAGCGTGGCGATATCGTGCTTGCCGGCCTGCACTACGGTCGCGTGCGCGCCCTGACCAATGAGCTCGGCCAGCAGGTCGATGAGGTCGGGCCCGCCATGCCGGTGGAGATCCAGGGTCTCGACGGCACGCCTGACGCCGGTGACGACTTCATGGTCGTGACCGACGAGAAGAAGGCCCGTGAGGTTGCCAACTTCCGTCAGGGCAAGTACCGCGAAGTGCGCCTGGCACGCCAGCAGAAGGCCAAGCTGGAGAACATGTTCAGCCAGATGGGCCAGGACGAGGTGGCCAAGGTCAACGTCGTGCTCAAGGCCGACGTGCAGGGCTCGCTGGAAGCGATCAAGGGTGCTCTGGAAGAGCTCTCCACCGACGAGGTCCAGGTGGCAGTGGTCTCCTCCGGCGTGGGCGGCATCACCGGCACCGACGCCAACCTGGCGCTGGCCTCCGAGGCCATCGTGGTCGGCTTCAACGTGCGTGCCGACGCCGCTGCTCGCGAGATCATCGAACGCGAAGGGCTGGATCTGCGCTACTACAGCGTCATCTACCAGCTGATCGACGAGGTCAAGCAGGCCATGAGCGGCATGCTGGCGCCGGAGTGGAAGGAAGAGATCGTCGGTGTGGCCGAGGTTCGCGACGTCTTCCGCGCGCCCAAGATCGGTGCGGTGGCCGGCTGTATGGTGGTCGAGGGCGGCGTCTTCCGTAACAAGAAGATCCGTGTGCTGCGCGACAACGTGGTCATCTACGAGGGCGAACTCGAGTCGCTGCGCCGCTTCAAGGACGACGTCCAGGAAGTGCGCAACGGCATGGAGTGCGGCATCGGCGTGAAGAACTACAACGACGTCCAGGTCGGCGACAAGATCGAGGTCTTCGACCAGGTCAAGGTCGAGCGGACGCTGTAATCGCAGCGGGAGTTGAGCATGCGCGAGTTCAAGCGTACCGACCGGGTCGGCGATCAGATGCAGAAGGAGCTGGCCGTACTGATCCAGCGTGAGGTCAAGGACCCGCGCCTGGGTATGGTCACGGTCAGCGGGGTCACGGTCAGCCGTGACCTGGGCTACGCCGATGTCTACGTGACCCTGCTGGGCGAGGACAGCCCAGAGCACATCAAGGAGAACCTCAAGGTGCTCAAGCAGGCGTCTGGCTTTCTGCGCAGTCAGATCGCCCGTCGCATCAAGCTGCGCCATGTGCCGGAGCTGCGCTTCCACTACGATGAAAGCGTGGTGCGCGGCCAGCGACTCTCTTCGCTGATCGACGAGGCCGTCGAGCGCGACCGCTCTCGGCAGCCGGACGAGGAAGGTGAGCCGGGCAGCGGTGAGGAAGACGGTCGCTGATGGCACGTCGCCGTCGCGGCCTGCCGGTGAACGGCGTGCTGTTGCTCGACAAGCCCAAGGGCGCGTCGAGCAATCACGCGTTGCAGCGAGCCCGGCGCATGCTGCAGGCGCAGAAAGCGGGGCACACCGGCACGCTGGATCCCATGGCGACCGGGCTGTTACCGGTGTGCCTGGGCGAGGCGACCAAGTTCTCGGCCCATCTGCTGGAAGCCGACAAGGTCTACCGTACTCGTGTGCAACTGGGTGCGGTGACCGATACCGGTGATGCAGAAGGCGAGGTCGTGGAGCGCTGTGAGGTGCCGGTGCTCGAGGCCGCGGATGTCGAACGCGTTCTCGAGCAGTTCCGCGGCGAGATCGATCAGGTGCCGCCGATGTATTCGGCACTCAAGCATCAGGGTCGCAAGCTCTACGAGCTGGCTCGCGAGGGCAAGACGATCGAGCGTGCAGTGCGTCGTGTGACGGTGTATGATGCGCGGCTGCTTGCCTTCGAGGGCGATGCCTTCGAACTCGAAGTGCGGGTGAGCAAGGGCACGTACATACGCACCCTGGCCGAAGATATCGGGCGGGTGCTCGGCTGTGGAGCCCACATCACGGCCTTGCGTCGACTCGCTACCGGCCCCTTCGGCAGCGAAGTGATGCTGGAGCTGGATGCCCTCGAAGCGTTGCCGGGACAGCGCGAGCGTGAAGCCACGCTACTGCCGGTCGACGTGCTGGTGGCGCATCTGCCACGGCTCGACGTGAACGAGGCGGCAAGGCAGCGC
This sequence comes from Halomonas sp. TH-94, assembly GCF_057473365.1. NCBI lineage: Bacteria > Pseudomonadati > Pseudomonadota > Gammaproteobacteria > Oceanospirillales > Halomonadaceae > Halomonas > Halomonas sp. TH-94. The sequence continues at coordinate 27,187 of NZ_JBYCKL010000061.1, read as the reverse complement.
CTCGTGCATGGTCAGGCGGCCAATGTCGATAGCGTCGACGTGCCGAGCGGCGAAATGGCAAGACTCTACTGCGACGAGGCCTTCATCGGGCTTGGCGTGGTGACGGGGCCACAGGAGGTGGCGCCGAAGCGGCTGCTGAACACGGCGGCCGAATGACGGGCAGCGTGTCTGCCTGTGAGGGAGAGACGTCCGAGACTGCAAATATGCGTGGTCTCATACATTCATGTTTCAGGCATATTGCTTACTGGAGAAACAGATGGCACTTACCGCTGAACAGAAGGCCGAAATCGTCAAGGAATTCGCGCGTGGCGACAACGACACCGGTTCCCCCGAGGTTCAGGTGGCTCTGCTGAGCGCCAACATCGATGGCCTGCAGGATCACTTCAAGACCAACAAGCAGGATCACCACTCGCGTCGTGGCCTGATCCGCATGGTCAACCAGCGCCGCAAGCTGCTGGACTACCTGAAGCGCAAGGATCTGTCGCGCTATCAGGCTCTGATCCAGCGCCTCGGTCTGCGTCGCTAAGAAAAGGGGATTTCGTAACGCGAAATCCACCTTTCTTCGGCCATACGAAACGGGCAGTCCCCTCAGGGGGCTGCCCGTTTTGCGTTTCCGGCGGCGAAAAGGGTGGTATAGGTGGCTCTCGTGCGCGTCAACCCCTAAAATGGTCGCCGAGTCAAAAAACGACCCATACATGAAGTAGAGACAAGTTGAAGGAAGTCGCCGTGAATCCGGTCAAGAAAACATTTCAGTACGGTCGCAGCACCGTCACCCTGGAAACCGGGCGCATCGCTCGCCAGGCCACCGCTGCCGTCATGGTCACCATGGACGACACCGTGGTGCTGTGCACCGTGGTCGCCAAGAAAGATGTCAAGCCAGGTCAGGACTTCTTCCCCCTGGCGGTGTTCTACCAGGAGAAGACCTACGCCGTGGGCAAGATCCCCGGCGGCTTCTTCAAGCGCGAAGGGCGTCCCACCGAGAAGGAGACCCTCACTTCGCGGCTGATCGATCGCCCCATTCGCCCACTCTTTCCCAAGGGCTTCATGAATGAGGTGCAGGTCATCTGTACGGTGCTCTCCACCGACCGCAATCATGATCCGGACATAGCGGCGATGCTCGGCACCTCCGCGGCGCTGTCGATCTCCGGCGTGCCGTTCAACGGCCCCATCGCTGCCGCCCGCGTCGGTTTCAACGAGGACAAGGGCTACTTCCTCAACCCCACGGTGGAAGAGCTCGCCGGCTCTGAGCTGGACATGGTCGTCGCCGGCACCGAGAAGGCCGTGCTGATGGTCGAGTCCGAAGCCGATGAGCTGCTCGAGGACGAAATGCTGGGTGCCGTGCTCTTCGGCCACCAGGAGATGCAGGTCGCCATCTCCGCCATCAATGAGCTGGCTGCCGAAGCCGGCAAGCCGAAGTGGGACTGGCAGCCGCCCGCGGAAAACACCGCGCTGAAGCAGGCCGTTGCCACGGCGTTCGAAGCCAAGATCGGCGAAGCCTATCGCATCACCGACAAGATGGCTCGCCAGGATGCGCTCGCCGCGCTCAAGGAGCAGGCGGTAGAGCAGCTGGTCGGTGAGGAAGAAGGACAGTTCAGTGCCGACGAGGTCAAGGGTGCCTTCGCCGGCCTGGAGAAGCGCGTCGTTCGCAGTCGCGTGGTCAAAGGCGAGCCGCGTATCGACGGCCGTGACCAGAAGACCGTGCGGCCGCTGGCCATCGAGGTGGGCAGCCTGCCCAAGACTCACGGCTCGGCGATCTTCACCCGCGGCGAGACCCAGGCGATCGTCATCGCTACCCTCGGCACCCTGCGTGATGCTCAGCTGATCGAGTCGCTGGAAGGCGAGCGCAAGGATCGTTTTCTGCTGCACTACAACTTCCCTCCCTACTGCGTGGGCGAGGCCGGTTTCATGGGCGGTCCCAAGCGCCGCGAGATCGGGCACGGCCGCCTGGCGCGCCGCGGTGTCGAAGCAATGCTGCCTGACGAGGCGGATTTCCCCTACACCATCCGCGTGGTTTCCGAAATCACCGAGTCCAACGGCTCGAGCTCCATGGCTTCGGTGTGTGGTGCCTCCCTGGCGCTGATGGATGCCGGTGTACCGATGAAGGCACCGGTGGCGGGTATCGCCATGGGTCTGGTCAAGGACGACGAAGGCTTCGCCGTGCTTACCGACATCCTCGGCGACGAGGATCACCTCGGCGATATGGATTTCAAGGTGGCCGGCAGCGCGGCTGGCGTCACCGCCCTGCAGATGGACATCAAGATCGAAGGCATCAACGAGGAGATCATGGAGATCGCCCTGCAGCAGGCCAACGAGGCCCGCCTGCATATTCTCGAGCAGATGAATACGGTGATCGCGCAGAGTCGTTCCGAGGTTTCCGAGAACGCACCCTCCATGGCCACCATCAAGATCGACCCGGACAAGATCCGCGACGTCATCGGCAAGGGCGGCGCCACCATCCGCAAGATCTGCGAAGATACCGGCGCGTCCATCGACCTGGACGATGACGGCACCGTGCGCATCTACGCCGAGGACAAGGCGGCGGCGAAGAAGGCCATCGACATCGTGCTGTCGATCACGGCAGAGGCCGAAATCGGCAAGCTCTACCAAGGCAAGGTGGTGCGCATCGCCGACTTCGGGGCCTTCGTCAACATCATGCCGGGGACGGATGGTCTGGTGCACATCTCCCAGATCGTGCCCGAGCGGGTCAATGATGTGCGCGATTTCCTCAACGAGGGTGACGAGGTGGTGGTCAAGGTGCTCGACATCGATAACCGCAACCGCGTGAAGCTCTCCATCAAGGAGATCACCCCGGAAGAGAAGGCGGCGTTCGAAGCCGAGCAGGCCGAGACCGCGCTGTAAGCCGCACTCGACGCCGAAACGCGAACCGCCCCCATGGCCAGGCCATGGGGGCGGTTTTTTTTGGGTGCTGCCACGCTAGCGAAAGCCAGCGAGGCAGCGGCTTTACCCCTTATCGCTCGATGGCGAGGGCAACACCCTGCCCACCGCCAATACACAGCGTGGCCAGACCCTTCTTGGCGTCGCGGTCGATCATCTCGTGCAGCAGACTGATCAGCACACGGCAGCCGGAAGCGCCGATGGGATGGCCCAGGGCGATAGCACCGCCGTTGACGTTGACCTTGGAGGTATCCCAGCCGAGCTCCTTGTTGACCGAAAGCGCCTGGGCGGCGAAAGCCTCGTTGGCCTCGATCAGGTCGAGATCTTCCAGGCTCCAGCCGGCTTTTTCCAGGCAGCGGCGAGTGGCCGGAGCCGGGCCGATGCCCATGATGGCCGGATCGACGCCGGCATTGCTGTAGGCGGCAATGCGTGCCAGCGGCTCGAGGCCGAGCTCCTTGGCCTTCTCGGCGGAGCAGATCATCACCGCGGCGGCGCCGTCGTTGAGGGAAGAGGCGTTACCGGCTGTGACGGAACCGTCCTTCTTGAACGCCGGCTTCATGCCGCCGAGCTTGTCGGCACTGACTTCGCGGGGGTTCTCGTCGGTGTCGAAGATCACCGGATCGCCCTTGCGCTGAGGGATTTCCACCGGGACGATCTGGCTCTTGAAGCGGCCTTCCTTGATGGCGGCGGCGGCCTTCTGCTGTGAAGCGGCGGCATATTCGTCCATGGCCTCGCGAGTGATGCCGTACTTCTCGGCCAGATTCTCGGCGGTAATGCCCATGTGGATGTTGTTGAAGGCATCCCACAGTCCGTCGTGCACCATGGTGTCGATGGCCTTCCAGTCGCCCATGCGCTGTCCGTTACGTGAATTGGGCAGAACGTGGGGAGAGGCGGACATGTTCTCCTGGCCGCCGGCGATGATCAGCTCGGCATCGCCGCAGCGGATGGCCTGAGTGGCCAGGTGGATGGCCTTGAGGCCGGATCCACACACCTTGTTGATGGTCATGGCAGGTACGGTGTGCGGCAGGCCGGCCTTGATGGCGGCCTGGCGTGCCGGGTTCTGGCCCACACCGGCGGTGAGCACCTGGCCTAGGAGTACCTCGTCGACCTGGTCGGGAGCCACACCGGTGGAAGCCAGAATGTCCTTTATCACCAGCGCACCGAGATCGCTGGCAGGTATGCCGGCAAGCGATCCTCCGAAGGCGCCGATGGCTGTACGACGAGCGGCGACAATCACCACATCTTGCATTGTAATTCTCCTGAGTCGTTCACTGACGTTATCCGAACCAGCATAGGCGACTCTTGTGCACTGCGACAATCCCCCTCGAGGAAACGGCAGGCGCCGCCGCTGAGGTCCCTGACCGGTCAGGCAAACTGGACGGGAATGGCGTTGCTGGTATGGCTGACGATATTGCCTTCCTGCAAATAGACGAGGCTGGGCTGGTGGTTTTCCAGTTCGGCCTCGCTGTAATGAGCATAGCTGCAAATGATCACACGGTCGCCGGGACCGGCCAGATGCGCAGCGGCACCGTTGATCGAGATGACCCGGGAGCCCTCTTCGGCACGAATGGCATAGGTGGTGAAACGCTGTCCGTTCTCGACGTTATAGATTTGAATCTGCTCGTTTTCGCGGATGCCGGACATGTCCAGCAGCTCGCCGTCGATGGCACAGGAGCCTTCATAATTGAGCACGGCATGGGTAACGCGGGCCATGTGCAGCTTGGCCTTGAGCATGACGGTGAACATGCGGGCTTCATACCTCCGGAATGCTAAAGGAGCCGCTTCACTGCGGCAGGGTAAGGGTCAGATTGTCGATCAGGCGAGTCTTGCCCAGGCGGGCGGCGGCGAGCAGCACGGCCTCGTGAGTCGTTGCCGTTGCCGGCCCCAGGTCTGCGGCGCGCAGTTCCAGATAGTCGGGATCGAAACCGGCCTCTTGCAGCCGCTGCCGGCCAGTGTCAAGCGTTGCCTCGATGGGTTCGCCGGCCTCGAGCGCCTCGCGCAAGGCGGCCAGGGTGCGATGCAGCTCGGGGGCGGTGGCGCGTTCGGCCTGGTCGAGATAGCCGTTGCGCGACGAGAGCGCCAGGCCGTCTTCGGCGCGGACGATGGGCACGCCGACGATCTCGATGGGAAAGTGCAGATCCGCCACCAGCTTGCGGATGACGGCCAGCTGCTGGTAGTCCTTTTCGCCGAAACAGGCGACATCGGGCTGCACCAGATTGAAGAGAATGCTGACCACGGTCGAGACGCCGTCGAAATGGCCGGGACGCGAGCCGCCACAAAGCCCCTCGCTCACGGTCGGTACGCACACGCGGGTCTGGTTCACCAGGCCGCGGGGATAGAGTGTCGCTTCGGTGGGCGTGAACAGCAGGTCGCAGCCGGCAGCTTCGAGCTTGGCCTGGTCGTCGGCCAGCGTGCGCGGGTAGGCGTCGAGGTCCTCTCCCGCGCCGAACTGAAGCGGATTGACGAAAACGGTGGCCACCACCACATCGGCATGCCGCCTGGCGGTCTCCACCAGAGCCAGGTGCCCGGCGTGCAGATTGCCCATGGTCGGCACCAGCCCGATGCGCTGGTCACGGCGGCGGTGCTCGCCGAGCGCCTGACGTAGCGCCGGTATGTCTCGCAGAGTACGCATCAGCAGGACTCCTGGAAGGAAAGACGGAGCTAGAAACTGTGTTCCTTGGCAGGGAATCGACGTGCCTTGACCTCTTCATGGTAGCGGCGGAACGCGCCGGAGATGTCGTCGGCCTCGGCCATGAAATTCTTGACGAAGCGAGGCGTGCGTCCGTGAGTGACGCCGAGCACGTCATGCATGACCAGGATCTGGCCGTCGGTATCGGGACCGGCGCCGATGCCGATCACCGGCACGTCCAGGGCTTCGGTAATGGCACGCCCGAGGCTTGCCGGCACACACTCCAGCAGTATGACCGAGGCGCCGGCGTCAGCCAGGGTACGAGCATCCTCGAGAATCTGCGCCGCGCGCTCGGCATCCCGGCCCTGGACCTTGTAGCCGCCGAGTTGATGAACGGTCTGCGGGGTCAGGCCAAGGTGAGCGCAAACGGGGACGCCGCGCCGGGTCAGTTCGCGAATGCCATCGGCCATCCAGGCTTCGCCTTCAACCTTGACCAGTTCGGCGCCGGCGCGCATCAGCTCGCCGGCGTCGTTCAGCATGCGCTCGGTAGTGGCGTTGCTCATGAAGGGCAGGTCGACCATCAGCAGGCTCGTGCCCTTGGCGCGCGCCACGCAGCGCGTGTGGTAACAGATGTCGTCGAGGGTTACCGGCAGGGTGCTGTCGTGCCCCTGCAGTACCATGCCGAGGGAGTCGCCGACCAGCAGCACCTCGATGCCCGCCTCCGTGGCGGTACGGGCAAAGGACGCATCATAGGCGGTCAGGCAGCTGAAGGTTTCACCTGCGCGCTTGTAGGCTTGCAGAGTGCTTAGCGTGACGGTTTTCATGGCGTGCTCTCGTTGTGTCTCGGGCAAGCGGCGTTGAGCCCCTGGCGCCTGTGCTGCGCGTGATTGTTACCAGAATACTACGGTCGTGTCGACTGGTAACACCTGGCGCCTCAGCCTAGGTTATCGGGTAACACTTCGACCCCGTCGGTTGTCCCGAGCGCTGTCGCCAGCGCACCGACATGGCGTCCATCCGGGAGTCGCAGCCGTGGTGCAAGCTCTGCCAGCGGCAGCAGAACGAAGCCACGCACTGTCATTTGCGGGTGTGGCACGTTCAGGCGTGGCAACTGCAGGGTCTCGTTTCCGTACACTAGCAGGTCGAGGTCGAGGGTGCGGGGGCCCCAGTGACGAAGGCGCCTTCGACGGTGCCGCTGCTCAAGTGCCTGGAGTTGATCCAGCAGGGCGAGAGGAGAAAGGTGCGTGCGCAGGTGGGCGACGGCGTTGATGAAATCGGGTTGATCCTGGGGTCCGACCGGACGGGTGACGTATAGCCGCGATGCGCCGATGCTCTCGGTCAGCGGCAGCTTGCCGAGCTCGTCGAGTGCCCGGCGCACCTGAGCGATGGGAGCGTCCAGATTGCTGCCCAGACCGACATAGGCATCGACGCGACAGATCATGAAGGGCCGGGTGAGCTGCGCCGTCGCCGTTTGCGTGGCCGCTTACGGCGTACGTTTCCGCCTGGCCCGGCATCGGCACCGGCTTTCTCGAGCAAACGGCGCTGATCATGTTCGTCGCCTTCCTGGTAGGCGGTCCACCACTCGCCCAGGCCGGGCTCGATCTCGCCCGAGGCCTCGCGGAGCAGCAGGAAGTCGTACGCGGCCCGAAAGCGCGGGTGCTCACGGTTCTGCTGGGCGCGTTTTCCGCGCCGCTGAGGCAAGCGCTGCTGTAGATCCCAGATATCGCGCATCGGCATGCTGAAGCGCTTGGGAATCGAGATATGCTGCAGCTGGCGCGCTAGCACCTGCTGCGAGGCGAGCTGCAGCGCCGGGATGGGCGGCATGTCTTCCTCTTCCAGAGCGGTCTGGCGGCGCTGTACGGGAGCCCACAGTAGAGCGGCGAAGAGGAAAGCCGGCGTCACCGGTCGCTCCTCGCGAATTCGCGTATCGGTGCTGGCCAGGGCGTGCTCGATGAGCGACTCGGCCCATGGCTGTCCGGCCATGGCTTCATCGGTTTCGGGGAAGAGCATGGCGAACAGGCCGTACCGGCGCAGCAGGCGGAAGGTTTCGACGCCATGGCCGGCCATGAACAGCTTGAGCACTTCATCGAAGAGCCGGGCGGGCGGGATCTGCAATAGCAGCGGGGCCATCTCGGCGATCGGCTTTTCCGACGCCGGCGCGATATGAAAGCCCAGCTTGGCGGCGAAGCGCACGGCACGCAGCATGCGTACCGGGTCCTCGCGATAGCGTACGGCCGGGTCGCCGATCAGGCGCAGCGTGCGGGACTCGATGTCGCGCATGCCATCGGCAAAGTCGTGAATCGAGAAGTCCGCGATGCTGTAGTAAAGGGCATTCACCGTGAAATCGCGACGAATGGCATCTTCCTGAATGCTGCCCCATACGTTGTCGCGAAGCAGGAGCCCCTGATCCGACTGTTGGGCGATGTGGTCGCCGTGGTCGTCGTTGTGGGTGCCGCGAAAAGTGGTGACCTCGATCACTTCACGGCCGAAGCGAACGTGAACGATACGAAAGCGTCGGCCGATGATGCGCGAGTTGCGAAACAGCTCACGCACTTGCTCCGGTGTCGCATCGGTGGCGACATCGAAGTCCTTGGGCATCTTGCCCAGCAGCGAATCGCGGATACAGCCGCCGACCAGGTAGGCCTCGAATCCGGCATTGTGCAGGCGGTAGAGTACCTTGAGCGCCGATTCGCTGAAGTGCTGGCGCGACACGGGGTGCTGATCGCGAGGAATGATACGTGGTCCTGTCTGCCCCCCGGGAGCGTCCTGGGGACCGAAAAGCGTCCTCAAGTGCGTGCCAGGGCTCTGCAGAAAGCGGGTAAATCCTTTGAACATGCGGCGATTTCGACTCGCAGTGTGCGAAAGTACTAGAGTGTAGCGGACCGCCGACACCTTGCAAAGCGGCCTGCGATTTCCGCGGCGGGGAAAGACAGCATCGATATAGCAAAAGAGGAGGCACATGGGCCTCCTCTGACAAGCTAAATGGTGCTGCGTCCTTGCGGCTGTTTCTTCTTCGTGATGGCGCATCGCCTTGAATACGCACCACAGTCACCAAGATTCACAGGCAACAATGTTGTTGTGATTGTTGACGTTCCTGGTTGCGACCGCCTCGTATTCAAAACAATAATCCAACCACGACGGCATAGGAGATATGCCACCCTTCGGCTTGTTGATATTGTTGCCGAAGGTGCGCTCTTGCGGCCGTTGTCGTTGTTCTGGGCCGGGGTTGGCGCGTCGCGTCCTGATGGATCCGGTGCTTCGCTCATGTCTTGTTGTTGTTGCACTCGTAGCGAAGGGCGGCTCTCTCCGGGGCATCTTGTTGTTGTGGCCCCTAGCCGCATCCTCTTCACAGCCTGCCGTTATTGTTGTTGGCGCAGGCCCTGTCTCTCCAATGCCTTGTTCTTGTTGTTGGCTCGGGTGACAGCCGGATGTTGTTTTTCTTGTCATGAATGTTGCACGGCATGTGCCAAGGCTCTTTAATTCCATGAAAAACAGTCACCTGCTGTTTCGCTCCGAATGCGCCCCAGCGAGGAAAGACGAATGTGTTACCCGACTTGCGCCAAGTCGGGGCAAGTTCTGGGTGGGAAGGTAACACCTGGTGCAGAATTGACTGGCTGGGCATAAAAAAGCGCCTTCGACCGCTCGTCGAAGGCGCTTGGACATTAGTCTTAGAGCTCACGCGTTTTTCATGCACTGCTGCGCCGGGTCTGCTTCTTGCGCGGGATCCCCAGGCGCTGGCGGCGTTCCCACAGACACTTGCGGCTGATCCCCAGCTTCTGGGCGAGCTCCGTCTCGCTCATGTGATCCTGGTGCTCGAGCACGAAATGCTGGAAATAGTCCTCCAGCGACAGGTCCTCTTCGGTACTCGACTCTTCGCTTTCGATGGGGCTGGGTGCCGGCTTTGGCTCGACACCGTTGCGGGGCGTCGGTGTCCTGCCTGGCCTGAGGCCCAGGTCGTCGGGATGAATCAGGTGGCCTTCGGCGAGGATCACGCCACGCTCGAGGGCATTCTCCAGTTCCCGCACGTTGCCGGGCCAGGGATAGTCGTGTATCTCGCGCCGCGCCGCTCGCGACAGCCGCAGCCCTTCACGATGGTGGCGGCGACAGGCCTTCTCCAGCAGGACATCGGCAATCAACAGGATGTCGTCCTCGCGCTCGCGTAGAGCGGGCAGGTCGATCTGCATTACGTTGAGCCGGTAATACAGGTCGAGGCGAAACTCGCCGGTCTTCGACAGCGCACGCAGGTCACGATGGGTCGCGGCGATCAAGCGCACGTCGACATGGCGGGTCTCCACCGAGCCGATACGGCGAATCTCACCTTCCTGCAGCACGCGCAGCAGGCGCGCCTGGGCGTCCAGCGGTAGCTCGCCGATCTCGTCGAGAAACAGCGTGCCGCCATCGGCGGCTTCCACCAGGCCTGTACGAGCGGCACTGGCGCCGGTAAAAGCGCCCTTCTCATGGCCGAACAGCTCCGACTCGATCAGCGTTTCCGGTATGGCCGCACAGTTGACGCAGATGAGAGGAGCGTGAGCGCGCTGGCTCTGCTGATGGATCGCTCGCGCCACCAGTTCCTTGCCGGTCCCCGACTCGCCCTGGATCAACACGGTGACATCGGCCGGAGCGGTCTTGCGGATACGTGTATAGACGGCCTGCATTGCCGGGCATTCACCGATCATTTGCTGGCGCGAACCACCGGCATCGGTGATGTCGGGCGGCGTGGAGCGATGCGACATCTGCTGGTGAAGAACGCGGGCCACGGTTTCCAGCAGTTCGTCATGATCGAAAGGCTTGGCCACGTAATCCACGGCCCCCTGTTTCAGCGAATCCACCGCCGAACGCATGCTGGCATAGCTGGTCATGATCAGAACCGGGGCCGGTGCTGCGTGCTCGATGAGGTCGGTGCCGGGCTCGCCGGGCAGGCGCAGATCGCTTATCACCAGATCGAAGGTGCGCGGCTCCAGCGCCAGTGCCTCATCTACGCTGCCGGCCTCGCTGATCTGGTAGTCATGGCGCTCCAGCAGCCTGCGTAGCGCAGTGCGAATGATGGCTTCGTCTTCAACGATCAGAATCCGGCTCATCGGTATGTTCACCATCCTCTCGTACGGTGGGCAGCCACAGGCAGATGCGGCTGCCGCATTCCAGCCCAGGGGGCGGGGATTCGATTTCGATCCTGCCATGGTGTTCGGCAACGATGCCGTAGACCAGCGGCAGGCCGAGGCCCGTGCCTTCGCCAGGCGGCTTGGTCGTGGTGAAGGGCTCGAAGAGATGCTCGCGCACGCGGTCGTCGAGCCCATGTCCCTCGTCGGTGACGGTGATCTTGAGCATGTCGCCCGCCGGCTCGGCGTCGATGACGACCTCTCCGCCCGGCTCGCTGGCATCGCGAGCATTGCTCAGCAGGTTGATCATTACCTGCTGTAGTCGTTGGGCATCACCGAGCACCGTCAGTTCGACTGGGCAACGATTACGGTAACGGACATCCTCGCCCGAGCGTGCCAGTTGGATCAAGTGCAGCGCCTCATCGGTGATGGCAGCGATGGCCACCGGGACCATGTGCGTGTCCTTGACGTGCCTGCCGCTGTGAGCGAAGCCCACCAGCGAGTTGACGATACGCGAGATGCGATCGGTCAGCTGCTGGATCTGGCGCGCGGTTTCCAGCACCTCGGGGTCGTCGGTGTCATAGCGCAAGTTCTGGGCCAGCGAGGAAATGCCGGTTACCGGGTTGCCGATCTCGTGGGCCACGCCTGCCGCCAACTGGCCGATCGAGGCCAGTCGCGCGGCATGCATCAGTTCGTCCTCTAGCCACTTCATCTCACTGTGATCCTCGATCAGGATCACGACCCCGCCGCGCACATCGTCGTCGGCCTGCAGTTCGGCGCGATGAAAGGTCAGGTAGCGTGTGCTGCCCTTGAGTTCGACCTGGCGCTTGTAGAGACGCTCCTTGGGCTCGACCAGGGCCCGGCCAAGCAGTTCGGCCCAGGGGGCCGGCAGGCCATCGCGACGCGCCCCCACGACGCTGCCGCCGTCGATACCGGACAGTTCGGCCAAGGCGTCGTTCCACATCAGCAGCTCATCGTCGACGCCGAAGGCACACAGCCCCACCGGCAGCCGAGTCAGGATGCGGCGATGATAACGGCGCAGGCCGTCGAGTTCGCGGGCCAGCCCGGTGAGCCGCGAGCGGTAGGCCTCGAGACGGCTCTCGACGAAATGGATGTCGTCCGTGGGTTCCTGGACGCCGCGGCGGTATGGCAGGTAGCGGTCGACGATGTCCTGTGCCACCGAGGGACCCATCAAGCCGGACAGATTGGCCTGGATGCGATCACGCAGCCGGCGCAGGGCGTAGGGGCGCCCATCGAGAGGAGACATGCCGAGATCGGTGAGGGCGCGCTCGACTTCACGCTGGGCTACTTCCTCGCCCAGCACCTGGGCCAGCGGCTGCTTGAACTCCTCGCCCGTGGTGGCGACCAGCGGCAGGCGCTTGGGTCGGATAACCGCATCCACCGAGCATGCCTCGGCGGCGGCGCGCTCGCCCTCGGAGGTTCGCGTGGCCAGCGAAACGATGATGAAGACGAGCACGTTGAGCGCCAGTGAAACCAGCGTTACCACGTACCAGTCGGGCTCGCCGGCGAGAAGCTCCAGCCCTGGCGGGATAAGAATCAAGGTGGGCAGGCCGGTCAGCAGCGGCAACCACAGGCCGGCGAGCCAGATCAGCACGCCGACCACCAGGCCCGAGACCATGCCCTTGCGGTTGGCCCCCGGCCAGTAGAGCAGCGCCAGCAGGCCCGGCAGGCACTGGCTCATGCCGACGAAAGCCGCCAGTGCCAGGGTGGTGAGATCGTGATTGACGCCAACCGTACGATAGAACAGCCAGCCACTCAGGATGACGGCGGCCATCAGCCCCCGGCGCAACCAGCGCAGCCAGCGATAGAGGTTGGGCTGAGCCTCGGGCGGATGGGCCACCAGCAACATGTGGTTGAGGATCATGCCGGAAAGCGCCATGGCGATGATCACCATGGTGCCGCTGGTGGCGGCAAGTCCAGCGAGAAAGGCCAGGGCCTGGACCCAGAACGCATCGGAAAGCCCGAACGCCACATAGGCGGCGCCCACGACATCGTGGCTACCCAGGCGTTGCCCCGCCCAGAGTATCAGCGGCACCGGAATCGCCATCAGCAGGAGAAACAGCGGTAGCGACCAGCTCGCTTGCAGCAGCGTATGCCGTGACAGGGTCTCGGCGAAGGTGATGTGGAAAATATGCGGCATCAGCAGGGCGGCGGCAAAGAACAGCAGCAGCAGGGTGCGCCAGTGAGCGGCATCCGGCTGCACGACGCTTGCCTGGTAGACCTGGCCAGGGCCGTCGAGCCAGGTCTGCAGGTCTGCGGGACCGTCGAAAATGACGAACAGAGCGATGGCTCCCAGCGCCAGCATGGCCACCAGCTTCACCACCGACGTCAGGGCTATTACCGCCAACAGGGTGTCGTGCCGGGCCGACCCCTTGCCATGGCGCGTGCCGAAGATCATCGCGAACAGTGCGATCAGCACGCACAGAGCCAAGGCCAGTAGCGCCGGCGAGGCGGTGCCGGTCATCAGCGAGATGGCATCGCCCAGCGTCTGGATCTGAAGCGCCAGCAGAGGCATGACCGCCAGCAGGCTGATCACGGTGATCATGGTACCGACCCAGCGCGAGCGGAAGCGAAAGGCGAACAGGTCGGCCAGTGAGGAGAGCTGGTGGGTGCGGGTCATGCGCTGGATGGGAACCAGCAATACCGGGGCCAGCAGGAAGGCTCCCGCTACGCCCAGGTAGTAGGCGAGAAAGCCGTAGCCAGAGCTGGCAGCCAGCTCCAGGCTGCCGTAGATCGCCCAGGCGCTGGCATAGACACCAAGCGCCAGCGTGTAGACGGCTGGGTGCCGGGTCACGCGGCGGCTGACCCAGCCTCGCTCCACCGCCAGGGCGCAGAGGAACATCAGCATCAGGAAGCCGGCGCCGAGAGCGAAGACGCTGGCCAGGCTAGCGTTCATCGAGCTTCCTCTTCTGCTCCAGCCACAGCGTCAGGGCGATCAGTACCCCCCAGATGGCGAACGGGCGGTACCAGGCGACGCCGGGGCTCGACCAGCCGCTCATCAGCAGCGGCGACAGCAGGTAGCCGCCGAAAACCAGAAACAGCATGATGCGATAGACGTACATGGGCGCTCCTCACTCCCGGCGATGGGCCTCGGGGCGGATTCCGTTCGGTTCCCAGCGGTCTGTGGCCCAGGCCAATTGCTCATTCACAGGTGCCAGCTGCAGCTCGTCGGGGGGTGCCTGATCGAGCGCCACCAAGGCGCGATGGAGCACGGGGCGCACGGCGCGATCATCGCATGGCAGTGCCGGGGCCAGGTTCTGCTTGGACAGCTTCTGGCCATCGCGATTGATGATCAGGGGCAGATGCAGATAGCGTGGCTCCGGCAGTCTCAGGGCATGCTGCAATTGGCGCTGCCAGGGCGTGTTGTCGAGCAGGTCGTAGCCCCTGACCACGTCACTGATGCCTTGCTCGGCATCGTCGACCACCACAGCGATCTGATAGGCCCACAGGCCGTCTTTGCGTTTGAGTACCACGTCGCCGAGGGCTGCCGGGTCGAAGCGCTGCTCGCCGAACAGCCGGTCCTGCCATACCACAGGGCGCAGGCCGAGATCGCTGCGCAGCCGCCAGGCGACTGGTTTGCCCGGTTCACGCAGCCCTTCGCGGCACCAGCCGGGATAGATCGGATATTCCCGCCACTGCTTGCGTGAGCAGCTGCAAGGGTAGGCCAGGCCCAGGGCCTGGAGCGTATCCAGTGCGGCGGCGTAGGCCGCATCGCGTCCCTGCTGCCACAGCACTGGGCCATCCCAGTGCAGGCCGAAGGCCTCGAGCTGGCGCAGGATGGTGTCGGCTGCCCCCGCCGGGCAGCGCGGCGGGTCGATGTCTTCGATACGCAGCAGCCATTCGCCTTCGGCCCGGCGAGCATCGAGAAAGCTGGCCAAGGCGGCGATCAGCGAGCCGAAGTGCAGGGCTCCCGAAGGCGTTGGCGCGAAGCGACCGCGGTAGCCTGTCATGGCGCGCTCCCGGGCTCGGTGGCCGACATGCGAACGGGCACCCAGAGGTGCCCGTTGCGGGGTGACTTGGCCGCCACTGCTGAGAGGCCTCAGCCGCCGAGCTGCTTTTCCTTGAGTTCTGCCAGGGTCTTGCAGTCGACGCACAGGGTCGCAGTGGGGCGTGCCTCCAGGCGACGAATACCGATCTCGACGCCACATGCCTCACAGAAGCCGTAGTCGTCTTCGTCGATCTTCTCGAGCGTTTCATTGATTTTCTTGAGCAGTTTGCGCTCGCGGTCGCGGGTGCGCAGCTCCAGGCTGAACCCCTCTTCCTGGGTAGCCCGGTCCGCAGGGTCGGCGTAGTTGTTCGCCTCTTCCTGCAGGTGGCGTACCGTGCGATCCACTTCTTCCATGAGCTCCTGTTTCCAGCCCAGCAGGATCTGTCGGAAGTGCTCAAGCTGCTGCTCGTTCATATACTCTTCACCCGGCGCTGACTCGTACGGGGTGAATTTTTTGGGCGCTTCCGCTTTCTTGTCTGCTACTGGCATGGGTCTGCCTCATTGCTTGAGTGACTGCTGATCAATACCCGCCGCAACGTGGTGCAAGGTATCTCACGCCAAAGGCATGCTTGTTTATCGGAATTTTGCAAACTTTGCAATACCTGAGCGAAACGGCCGGTGCCTCCCGGTGAGTCAAATCAATGGTATGGTTTTTTGACCGCAGAGACGGAAAAAGTGCCCTTCGCCGGTCATCTATCTTGTGTTTCAGGAGTTCGTCATGTCATGGAATTCTCGCGTTGATCGTGTCGCGTCCTTTCGGGTGATGAGTCTGCTGGAGGCCGCCCAGGCACGCGAAGCGGCAGGCCATGACGTCATCCATCTCGAGGTGGGCGAGCCCGACTTTCCCACTCCCGAGCCGGTAGTGACGGCAGGCTGCGCGGCGCTGGCGGCAGGGCATACCCGCTACAGCCCTGCGGCGGGGCTGCCGGCGCTACGTGAGGCGATTGCCGGCCATTACCGTGAGCACTTCGGTGCCCATGTCGACCCGAAGCGCATTCTGGTCACCCCGGGAGCTTCAGGTGCCCTGCTGCTGGCCAGCCAGCTCCTGGTCGGCCCAGGCGATCGCGTCCTGATGGCCGATCCCAACTATCCCTGCAACCGCCACTTCATGGCGCTCGCAGGCGCCGAGGTGGACACCGTTCCCGTCGGTCTGGAGAGTGGCTGGCAGCTCGACGCCGGGTTGGTCGAACGACACTGGCGAGAGGCCACGCGTCTGGCGATGCTTGCCACGCCTTCGAACCCCACCGGGCACATGCTCGATTCGGCACAGCTGAAAGCGGTGGCCGACAGCGTATCGGCAAGAGGAGGACATCTGCTGGTGGATGAGATCTACCAGGGGCTGAGCTACGACATCGCGCCGTTGTCGGTGGCTGCGCTCACCCCGGATGTGTTCGTGGTCAACAGCTTCTCAAAGTATTTTGGGATGACCGGCTGGCGTCTGGGCTGGCTGCTGGCGCCGGAGGCGGCCGTGGAACCGCTGACCCGGCTGGCACAGAACGTCTTTCTCGCCGCGCCCACCCCGGCCCAGCATGCGGCACTTGCCGCTTTCACTCCCGAGTGCCGAGACCTGCTCGAGAGCCGCCGGGTCGAGCTCGGCCGTCGCCGCGATGCACTGCTGGCCGGGCTCGCTCGCTTGGGACTGGCACCGTCGTTGCCGCCTCAGGGCGCCTTCTACCTGTGGCTCGACATCTCCCGCTACAGCCGCGACAGCCAAGCCTTCTGCTGGCGACTGCTCGAGGAGGAGAATGTCGCCATCACGCCCGGGATGGATTTCGCGGTGACAGGGGGTGAGCACCACGTGCGTATCGCCTTCACCACCGGCATCGCGCGTCTGGAAGAGGCGGTAAGCCGGCTCGAGCGCTTTCTGGCGCGGCAGTAGGGAGCGAAACGTGGACTACCCCACCCTGGTGCCGGGCATACTGCTGCGTCGCTACAAACGGTTCCTGGCCGACGTGCGCCTCGACGATGGACGCGAAGTGCTGGCGCACTGCCCCAACACCGGTTCGATGCGGGCGGTCAACGTACCCGGCTGCCGGGTATGGCTGTCGCCGAGCGACAACCCGGCGCGCAAGCTGGCATGGACCTGGGAGCTGATCGAGCTGCCCCAGCCCGACGGCAGCGTGGCGCTGGCCTCGGTGCATACCGGGCGCACCAATCGCATCGTCGAGGAAGCGCTGAGGGTGGGGCGAGTGGCGGGGCTAGACGAGTATGCGACGCTCAAGCGCGAGGCCAAAGTAGCGGGCGCGCGGCTCGATTTTCGCCTCGACGACCCCGTGCGTGGAACGGCCTTCGTCGAGGTCAAGCAGGTGACGCTCAAGGAGAGCGATGGCCACGGCTACTTTCCCGATGCGGTGAGTGAGCGCGGGCGCAAGCATCTGGAGGCGCTGTCCGTGTTGGCGGAGCAGGGGCAGCGCGCCGTGCTGCTTTTCTGCGTGGCACACACCGGCATTGGCGACGTGGCGCCAGCGGCTCATCTCGACCCCCGCTACACCGCCACGCTGAAGGCTGTGGCGGCACGCGGTGTCGAGGTGCTGGCCTATGGCTGCGACTTCGGCTGGCATGCTGGGCGGCCGGTGTCGGTCACGCTGGGGGAGCGGCTGCCGGTATCATTCACTCGCCAAGTCAATGTTGCCCTCGGCGTCGATTGAAAGCGCCACCGGTTCCAGGAAGCGACCCTGGCAAGGGCCGAACACGCACTCGCCGCTCTCCGGCAGGAACAGTGCGCCATGCATGCCGCACTGGATCAGTTCACCCCCCGGCTCCAGGAAGTCGCCGTCCGGCAGGTTCAGCGGCACGCCCTGGTGGGGGCAGCGGTTGATGAAGGCGCTGACTTTTCCGTGAACGCACACCAGGAATACCTTGCGGCCATCGGCAAGTGTCGCGCCACGCGATGACCTGGTGTCGAACTGTTCGAGACGGGCAAGGGGAGCTGGCATGCGTATCAGCGGTCGATATGGAAGCGCTGGATGAAGTTCACCTCGGCAGGCTCCAGGTTGCGGTCATAGCGCACTTCGATAGTGAAGTGCATGGGCTCGTCGTCACGAATGCGAAAAACCGCGATTTGCGACTGGGTATCGCCCTCGCGCAAGGTGCGAAACTCCAGAGCGGTTCGGGCGCTGCCCTGAACCTCGCCGACGGTACCGCTGACCGGAGCGTTCACCGGGCGCAGCTCGCCGTCGACCTCTTCCAGTACGCTGACGTTGAGCAGTGCCATGGCCGGACTGCGCTGAATACCGTGAGCCTCGGCCACGGACTGAGGCAGGAAGCTGGTGCTCACCGCACTGTAATGAAGCTGGTAATCGCCAACCTGCTCGTACTGCTGGGCATGGGCTGGCAAGAAGATCATGCCAAGCCCCAGTAGCAGGACGGCGACCCATTGGCGCAGGGGCAGGGGGCGTGTGTTCAGCATGGCGCTCTCCTCGATGTAGGGGCTTGCACCTTGTGGCATGGCGCGATATTTCAGGCCCCGGATGCCGGGGCCTGCGTCTCGCTCATTTGCGGCGGCTCTGGCGTTCGACACGAAAGATGGCGATTTCGCCAAACAGGTTGGGCCATAGCCGCGTGGCCCAGTGTCCTTCGTGATCGCCGATGCCAACGGCACGATCGGTGATGAGTAGGCCCTTCTCACGGCACAAGTGCTCGAAGTCGTTGAAGGTCGAGAGATGAATGTTGGGAGTATCGTACCAGGCGTAGGGCAGCGATTTGGAAACCGGCATGTAGCCGCGAATCCCAAGGTGCACCCGATGACGCCAGTAGGCGAAGTTGGGAAAGGTGATGATGCACTCATCGGCCACTCGTAGCATTTCGTCGAGCATGCGGTCGGGGCGACGCAGGGCTTGCAAGGCCTGTGTCATGACCACCAGGTCGTAAGTGTCGTCCTCGAAGTGGACCAGGCCCTCGTCGAGGTTCTGCTCGATGACATTGACCCCCTTGGCAATGCACGCCGTGATGCCGGCCGGATCGATCTCCAGGCCGTAACCGGTGACGCCCTTGTCGCGGGCCAGGGCTTCGAGCAGGGTCCCGTCGCCACATGCCAGGTCTAGGATGTGCGCGCCCTCGGGCACCCAACGGTGAATCAGCTTCAGGTCGGCGCGCATCATGCCGCTTCCTCCAGGCCCAGCTCGCGAGCGGCGCGGGACATGAACGCAGCGAACACCGCCTGATAGCGCGGCTCCGGCAACAGGAAGGCGTCGTGGCCATGGGGCGAGTCGATGTTGACGTAGCTCACCTGCTTGCCGGCGCGTATCAGCGCGTTGGCCAGCTCGCGAGAGCGCGACGGTGGAAAGCGCCAGTCGCTGGTGAAACTCACCACCAGGAAGGGGCACTGCCCGGGAGCGACGGCATCGGCAAGCACGCCGCCGTGCTCCGCCGCCGGGTCGAAGTAGTCCAGCGCCTTGGTCATGAGCAGATAGGTATTGGCATCAAAGGCAGTGGAAAAGGTATCGCCCTGGTAACGCAGGTAGGACTCGACCTGAAACTCCACGTCATAGCCGAAGTTCAAATCTTCACTGCGCAGGTCGCGACCGAACTTGCTGCCCATGGCATCTTCCGAGAGGTAGGTGATATGCCCCACCATGCGCGCCAGTTTGAGTCCGCGGCGCGGCACGGTGCCATGTTCGGCATACCAGCCGTCGTGGAAGTCCGGGTCGGAGCGTATCGCCTGACGTGCCACCTCGTTGAAGGCGATATTCTGTGCCGAGAGCTTGGGCGTGGCGGCGATGATCACCGCGTTGGCGACCCGCTCGGGATAGATCCGGGTCCACTGCAGCACCTGCATGCCACCGAGGCTACCGCCGATCACCGCGGCAAAACGCTCGATACCCAGGCGCTCGGCCAGGCGTGCCTGGCTGTGCACCCAGTCGCTCACCGTGACCATGGGAAAGTCGGGCCCCCACAGCCGCCCGGTAGCGGGATTCTCGCTGATCGGCCCGGTGCTGCCATGACAGCCGCCCAGGTTGTTCAGCGACACCACGAAGAAGCGATTGGTGTCGATGGACTTGCCCGGACCGATATGTGCATCCCACCAGCCGGGCTTGCGTTCGTCATGCTCATGGTAGCCGGCGGCATGATGATGTCCCGACAGGGCGTGGCAGATCAGCACCGCATTGGAGCGCTCGGCATTGAGCGTGCCGTAGGTCTCGTAGATGAGATCGTAGGCCGGCAGCGTTCTGCCGCAGGCCAGGGCCAGGGGGTCGTCGAAGTGCGCCGTCTGAGGCGTCACCAGGCCGACCGAGTCTTCGGGAAACTCGAGCATTTTGTCGTTCTATGTCCAGTCGTTGAGGTCCGTCACTCACGGACAGGGGCTCACATTCCCACCAGGGCGCCGGCGACACCGGCGGCTCGAGTCAGCGCGCCCACCACGATACCATCGATGATGCTGATACCGATGAAGACCACGATCGGTGACAGATCGATCATGCCGAGCGGCGGTATGACCTTGCGTACCGGCGCCATGATCGGCTCCACCAGCTGCATGACGAGCAGTGCCCCGGGATGGCTGGCATTGGGCGCGACCCAGCTCAGGATGATCATCACGATCAGGGCGAAGAAATAGATCTTGAGAATGGCGTTGGCGATTGCCGCCAGGGCACCGATCGCCACCTGAGTGATCGGCGGCATGCCGATACCGGCGATCTGCAGAATCACCACGATACTGACCGCCTTGAGGACGAAGGCGGCGGCCAGGGTGGCCAGGTCGAAGCGCCCCATGACCGGGCCGAGGAAGGCCTGGAAGGGCCGCACCACCGGCTGGGTGATCTTCACCACCGACTGGCTGATCGGATTGTAGTAGTCGGCCTGGGATGCCTGCAGCAGGAAACGCAGCATCATCAGGAACAGGTAGATGTTGATCAGGGTGTTCACCAGCAGCAGGCCGGCATTTCCCATCTGGCCCATGTGGGCTCCTCCATATCGTCAAGATGGCCATTGCCGCTTGGCGCGGGCGACCGGAAAGACTATCGCTTGCCCAGTTCCTCGGACATTTCCCGGGCACGGGCAACGCAGGCATCCATGGCATCGGTCAGGATGCCGCGCAAGCCGGCCTGTTCCATATGTTCCACGGCGCGCTCCGTGGTACCGCCAGGCGACATCACGTTGCGCTTGAGCCGATCCGGGGTCAGCTCACTCTGCTTTGCCATGCTGGCCGCGCCGAGTGCCGTCTGGATGGCCAGTCGGCGAGCCGTCTCGGTCGGCAGGCCAAGCTTGGTGCCAGCCTCCTCCATGGCTTCGAGCATCAGGAAGAAGTAAGCCGGGCCGCTGCCGGATACGGCGGTCACGGCATCCAGCAGGGCTTCCTGATCGACCCATTCGACGATACCTACGGCTTCGAGCAGCTCAGTGGCCTGGGCGCGCTGTTCACTGCTCACTTCGGCCGTGGCGTACAGCCCGGCGGCGCCGGCGCCGACTAGCGAGGGTGTGTTGGGCATGCAGCGTATCAGCGGCAGGCCACCGCCCATCCACTCCTGCAGCGACTCGGCGGAGAGCCCGGCTGCCACGGAAATGATCAAGGGTCGCTGGCGCTGGAGGGTATCGCGTAACCCCTCACAGACCTCGCGCATCACTTGCGGTTTAACCGCCAGTACCACGATATCCGCCTCGCGTACCGCTGCGACGTTATCGGTATTGGTGCGGATACCGAAGCGCTCGTGAACCGGTGCCAGGAAGGCATCGCTGGGCGAGGTGGCAGTGATGGCGTTGGCCGGGTGGCCGTTATCGATCATGCCGCCGATGATTGCGCTGGCCATGTTGCCGGCGCCAATGAAGGTGACTCTGCTGGCCATTACGCTCTGTCCTTCTTCCGTCATGGTGCAACCGGCGCGAAGCCGGTGCGAGTGCCTCGTTCAGCGAGGCGAATTGTTCCTTGCGCCAAAGATGGCCGTACCCAATCTCACCAGGGTGGCCCCCTCGTGCACGGCGGCTTCCAGGTCATCGCTCATCCCCATCGACAGGGTATCCAGCGGCGCCTCGGGGAAGCGTTCCTGCAGCGCTTCCAGCGCCTGGCGCAGTCGAGCCAAGGGGGCTCGCTGCTCCGCCAGGGTCGCGGCCGGGGCCGGAATGGCCATCAGGCCGCGCAGCCGTAGCCTGGGCATGGCAAGCACCGCTTGCGCCAGATCGTGTAGTTCGTCCACGGCAATGCCCGACTTGCTCTCCTCATCGCTGATATTCACCTGCAGACAGACCTCGAGAGGCCCCAGCTCCTCAGAACGCTGGTCGTTGAGCCGTCGGGCGATTTTCTCGCGGTCGACGCTGTGGACCCAATCGAAGTGCTCGGCTACGGCGCGGGTCTTGTTCCCCTGCAGTGGACCGATGAAGTGCCACACGATGTCCGCCAGGTCGGCAAGTTCGGCCTGTTTTTCCAGCGCCTCCTGCACATAGTTCTCGCCGAACTCACGCTGGCCCAGCTGCCAGGCCTCGCGGATCATGCCGGCCGGCTTGGTCTTGCTGACCGCCAGCAGTTGGGCTGCATCGGGCGCTCGCCCGGCTGCCGCCAGGGCATCGGCCAAACGCCGGCGTGCACTGGTCAACGACTCGGAAAGCATGGTATCCGTCATCTCGGCCACATGAAGTCCTTCATGTCCGCAAGGTCTGTCATACTCGCTGGAACCTTAATCGGGGAGCAGGGGAACCGCATGGATATTACCGAACTGCTGGCGTTCTCGGCAAAGCAGAACGCTTCCGACCTGCATCTGTCGGCCGGCCTGCCGCCGATGATTCGCGTCGATGGCGACATTCGTCGTCTCAATGTGCCGGCGATGGAGGACAAGGAAGTTCGCAAGCTGATCTACGACATCATGGGCGATCGGCAGCGTCGTGACTACGAGGAGTTCTTCGAGACCGACTTCTCCTTCGAGATTCCAGGTGTGGCGCGTTTTCGCGTCAACGCCTTCAACCAGGCGCGTGGCGCCGGTGCCGTTTTCCGTACCATCCCCAGTGAAGTGTTGACCATGGAGGACCTGGGGCTCGGCGATGTCTTCCGTCGGCTGGCGCTTCTCCCGCGCGGACTGGTGCTGGTCACCGGCCCTACCGGCTCGGGCAAGAGCACGACCCTTGCTGCCATGATCGACTATATCAACGATCACCGTTATGACCATATTCTCACCATCGAGGATCCGGTGGAATTCGTGCACCGCAGCAAGCGCTGTCTGATCAACCAGCGCGAGGTGCATCGCGACACCCATGGCTTCGCCCAGGCGCTGCGCAGTGCTCTGCGTGAAGACCCTGACGTGATTCTGGTCGGAGAAATGCGCGACCTGGAAACCATCCGGCTGGCGCTTACCGCCGCCGAAACCGGGCACCTTGTATTCGGCACTTTGCACACCACTTCGGCCGCCAAGACCATCGACCGTATCATTGACGTCTTCCCCGGCGAGGAGAAGGCCATGGTGCGCTCGATGCTGTCGGAGTCGCTGCAGGCAGTGATTTCCCAGACGCTGCTCAAGCGGCGCAGCGGTGGGCGAGTGGCAGCCCACGAGATATTGATCGCCAATGCGGCGGTGCGGAATCTGATCCGCGAAGACAAGGTGGCGCAGATCTACTCCGCCATCCAGACCGGCGGCAATATCGGCATGCAGACTCTCGACGCGGCACTGGCCAAGCTGGTGGCGGAGAACGTGGTCAATCGCGACGAGGCCCAGGCGCGCGCCAAGAGTGCGCTGACGAGCTGAGTGCTGCCTGGGATAACGTTAAGGGGACGGGGTGATGAAAGCGCAAGAATGGCTGGAGCAGTTGCTCGACATCATGGCCCAGCAGGAGGCTTCCGATCTGCTGATCTCGGTGCAGGCGCCGCCCACCATCAAGACCGCCGGCAAGCTCACGGCTCTGGGCGACCAGCGCCTTTCGGTGGAGCAGGTGCGCGAGCTGGTCAATGTGGCGGTGCCGGAGGGGCTCAAGGAGCGCTTCCTGCAGGAGCGCGAGGCCAACTTTGCCCTGAGCCTCAGCGGGCGCGGACGCTTCCGGGTCAGTGCCTTCCAGCAGCGCAACCAACTGGCGATGGTCATTCGCCGCATCGCCTACGAGATCCCTCATCTCGAGGAGCTCTCGTTGCCGCCGCAACTGGGTGAACTGGCCAACCTCAAGCGTGGCCTGGTGTTCGTGGTGGGCGGAACCGGCACTGGCAAGTCGACAACGCTGGCCTCGATGATTCAGCAGCGCAACGAGACCGTTGGCGGCCATATCATCAGCGTCGAAGACCCGATCGAGTACGTGCATCCGCACAAGAAGGCGATCATCAATCAGCGGGAGGTGGGGATCGATACCGAGTCGTTCGAGGTGGCGCTGAAGAACACCCTGCGTCAGGCGCCGGATGTGGTGCTGATCGGTGAGGTGCGTACCCGCGAAACCATGGAGCATGCGTTGACCTTCGCCGAAACGGGGCACCTGTGTCTGGCGACGCTGCATGCCAACAACGCCAACCAGGCGTTGGACCGCATCATCCATTTCTTCCCCCATGAGCGCCACGAGCAGATCTGGCTCGACCTGTCACTCAACCTGCATGCCATCGTTGCCCAGCAGCTGCTGCCTACCCGTGACGGCGGCCGCTGCCCGGCCATCGAGATACTGCAGCGCACGCCGCTGATCGCCGACCTGATCCGCAAAGGCGACGTGGGGGAAATAAAGAACGTGATGGCTCGCTCCCGCGACCAGGGCATGCAGACCTTCGACCAGGCGCTCTACGAGCTCTTCAAGGCCGGCAAGATCAGCGAGGAAGTAGCCCTGGTCCACGCCGATTCGGCCAATGAGCTGCGCATGATGATCAAGTACGGCGACGAGAAGAGCGACGTGCTGGCGAAAGCGCAGGCGTCCGCGCAGCGGCTATCGCTGCGCGATGACGACGATTTTTAGTAAGCGCTGAATCATTGCCTGCACGGTCGAATCGCTGCGTTGAGCGGAATTTAGGGAGAGTAGACGCCGCCGAGGATGCGTGGGCCATCGGCGCCGGTGACGCTGGGCAGGTTGCCGGGCAGCCCCTCCAGGCGACGCCAGGCGAGCCAGGCGAAGGCGCCGGCCTCGAGCCAGTCGGCCGGCCAGCCCCAATCGCTACTGGCCATCAGGGGAGTTTCGGGGAGATGGCGAGCCAAGCGACCGAGCAGGTCATGGTTGTGGGCGCCACCACCGCATGGGATCAGCGCCGACGCCGCGGGAGCGGCGACGAGCTCACGCGCCATCTCGATGCCAAGCGCCACGCTGGTGGCGGTCAATTCCGCTAGAGTCGCCTGTACATCGGCGGGCTTCTCCTCTCCCGTGAGATGCCCGTCGAGCCAGCCGAGGTGAAAAACTTCGCGACCGGTGCTGCGTGGCGGCGGGCGGTGGAAAAACGGCTCGCCCAACAAGCGTTCGAGCAAGGCGTCGTCCACCTTGCCTGAAGCCGCCCAGGCGCCGTCAGGGTCGAAGCGGCCGCCACGATGGCGGGCGTGCCAGGCGTCCAGCAGGGCATTGGCCGGGCCGGTATCGAAGCCGATGACCTCAGCCTCGCTTTGCGCTGGCGGCAACAGGGTCAAATTGGCGAAACCGCCCAGGTTGAGCACCAGTTGCCACTCCCCAGCCCGGCGGAACAGCGCTTCGTGAAAGGCCGGCGCCAACGGGGCGGCCTGACCACCGGCGGCCAGGTCGCGGCGACGGAAGTCGGCCACTACCGTACAACCGCACAGCTCCGCCAGCAGGCTCGGGTTGTCGAGCTGGAGTGTATACGCGGGCCCACCGGCGTGGCCCCAAGGCGCGTGCTCGATGGTCTGGCCGTGGCTACCGACTGCGGTAATCTGCTTTGCGGTGACGCCGTTGTCTTCGAGCAGTTGCTGAACGGCAGTGGCCTGGAGACGGCAGAAGGCGTCCTCGGCGCCGGCAAGCTCGGCAAAGGCAGGGCGTTCGGCCTGGCATAACTGCAACAGCTGCTCGCGTAGCGTGTCGGGCATCGCCTGCGCATATGTGCCCAGTAACTGCGCGCTTCCGGCCGTGTCGATTTCGACCAGCGCGGCATCGATGCCGTCCAGGCTGGTGCCGGACATCAAGCCCACGAATAGTGCCATCTCTTCTCTCCCTAACGTGGTCGCCCCGCACGGCGTTAAGTCATGCTAACATCGTGCCCCATTTAATGGACCTTGCCCGCACGGGCGAACAACGTATTTGGAGTGGGAGAAGATGACCGACGTCGCGAGCGCGCTGGCGCTGCTCAAGCGAGGCACCCAGGAGATCCTGCTGGAGGACGAGCTGGTCAAGAAGCTCGAGTCCGGCCGTAAGCTGCGCATCAAGGCGGGTTTCGACCCCACGGCTCCCGACCTGCACCTCGGCCACAGCGTGCTGCTGACCAAGATGCGCCAGTTCCAGGATCTGGGCCACCAGATCATCTTCCTGATTGGCGACTTCACCGGGCGTATCGGCGACCCCACCGGTAAGAACGTCACTCGCAAGCCGCTCACCGAAGAGGAAGTTCGCGCCAACGCCCAGACCTACAAGGAGCAGGTGTTCAAGATCCTCGATCCCGACAAGACCGAGGTGCGCTTCAACTCCGAGTGGTTCGGCGAACTCACGGCGGCCAAGATGATCGAGCTGGCGGCGCAGAGTACCGTGGCACGAATGCTCGAGCGCGACGACTTCGATAAGCGCTACAAGTCCGGTCAGCCGATCTCCATTCATGAATTCCTTTACCCCCTGGTGCAGGGCTACGACTCCGTGGCCCTCGAAGCCGACATCGAGATGGGCGGCACCGACCAGAAGTTCAACCTGCTGATGGGTCGTGAGATACAGAAGCACTTCGGCATGGAGCCTCAGGTGGTCATCACCATGCCGCTGCTCGAAGGTCTCGACGGCGTGCAGAAGATGTCCAAATCGCTGGGCAACTACGTCGGTGTGGATGAGGCCCCGGGTGCGATGTTCAACAAGCTCGTCTCCATGCCTGACAGCCTGATGTGGCGCTACTTCGAGCTGCTCTCGCTTAAGTCGAACGAGGAGATCGAAACGCTCAAGCGTGACGTCGAGGCCGGTGCCAACCCGCGCGACGTCAAGATGGTCCTTGCGCGTGAGCTGATCGGGCGCTATCACGGCGAAGAGGCTGCGACCAATGCCCACAAGTCGGCTGGCAATCGCCTGGCCGAGGGCGAGCTGCCAGAGGACCTGCCCGAGGTTGAAGTCGATTTCGAAGGCAGTGCCCAGGCCCCCATCGCCGCGGTGCTCAACCGAGCCGGGTTGGCCAACAACAGTGCCCAGGCCAAGGACATGCTCGGCAACGGCCGAGTCAAAGTCGACGGCGAGGTAGCGGCCAAGGATCTCATGCTCGACACGGGCAAGAGCTACGTGATCCAGGCGGGCAAGAAGCGCCATGCCCGGGTGACCCTCAGCTGAATACAGCATTCAAGCGAAAGTGACAGCGCCCGCCTTGAGCGGGCGCTGTCGTTTCTGGGCCAGGGTTTCTATCCACAGGCGCCCGCCTTCCGGCGCCTGTGGATAGTTTGGCGGCCATCGTTTTGTCGCCGCCCCGTCACCGGCGTGAAACTTTTTTACAAGCGCCCCTTGCAGGGGCCGGATGAAAACCGTAAAGTACGCATCCGCTGCCGGTGACGGGCAACGTTG
>NZ_JBYCKL010000060.1:0-44396 GCF_057473365.1 Halomonas sp. TH-94 | reverse complement strand
CCCTCGCCTGGTTGCTGGGCTCGTTGCTGATCAGCGGTTGCGCCCTTGACCCCGCCTCTCAATCTGCCCCTGAGCCTTCACTGAGTCCTGAGGCCTTCGAGGCTCGTATGGGGCAGCTCGAAGACCAGATGGCCTTGCGCTGCGATCGAGCCGACTCCCACTTGATGCGTCAGGATCAACGCCAAGCCGAGTTTCTTTCGGAAATGCGCGACATGGGCCTGACGTTGCGTCACCTGCGGGGAGACATCGAACGGCTCGAGCAGCGTGGCGAAGAACCGGTCGTGGTTCCCGCCGAGTGCAATAACGAACTGGACGAGTCGCTTTCCTCAAAGGAATTGGTCGGTCGCGCCGAGTGGATAGGCCTGCCGGAAATCGGCACCTATCTTCGTGCACGGGTCGATTCCGGCGCCAATACCTCCTCACTGAGTGCCACGGACGTTACCCGCTTCGAGCGCGACGGTGAGGACTGGGTTCGCTTCAAGCTGGGCCTCACCGATGACGACATCGTCGTCGAGAACGTGCGTGACGAGTGGATCGAGCGCCCTGTCGAGCGTCGCGTACGCATCCTGCAGGCCGCCGGCAGCGAATCGCGCCCGGTGGTCAGCCTGCTGATGACAATGGGCCCCATTCGAGAAACGGTGGAATTCACCCTCAGCGATCGCACGCATCTCGATTATCCGGTGCTGCTCGGACGCCGCTTTCTCATGGATATTGCGCTGATCGACGTTGCCGAAAACTACATCCATCCTCGCCCCGAATTCCCTGGCGGACGTCCTGCCGCCGAGGCGGCGGAGGATGAAATCAACGATCGCGATGAAGATGAAGGCTGATCTCCAGCCTGTTGCCCTGTCTGCAAGGAAGAAACATGTCACGACTGCCCTTCTATCTCCTCGTGGGTCTGCTGATGGCGCTTGGCATCGGTACCAGCCTGCATCGGCACATTCAGATGGAGGTGCCATGGACACCGGGAGAGCAGCGGCAGATATGGGAGGTTGAAGCCATTGTCGACTTCACCGCGCTCGGCAATCCCGTACGCGTCGACCTGGCACTGCCCACACACCAGCGTGGCTACCGTATCCTGACCGAGAATACCGCTTCTCCGGGCTATGGCCTGTCGTTCCTTCAGGACGAGTCGGGGCGGCGGGCCCAGTGGTCCATTCGCAATGCAACGGGCAGCCAGCAGCTCTACTACTCGGTTCGTCTCCAGGCAACCGAGGATCGACGTCAGCGCCAGATGGTTCGCCCTGCGCTGCGTGAAGTGAGCTGGGATCGACCCTACGATACCGCCGCGGCTCAGGTCATCGAACGCGCCTGGATGCGGAGCTCCGATCCCTATACCTTCGCCCGCGAGCTGATTCATGACTTCAGCGAGGATCGTCAGGGCGAGAATGCACGCCTGTTGCTGACTCAGTTCGAGCGAACCCCCCTACTGGTCCGGCTGCTCAATCAAGCCGGCGTGCATGCACGCGAGGTCAGCGGCCTCGTGCTGGAGGATGGCCGCCGGCGCCAGACGCTGACATCCTGGATCATGGTATTCCACGACGAGGAAAACTGGGCGCTGTTCAATCCGCGCACTGCCGATCAGGGCCAGCCGGAAAACCTGCTGCTGTGGGAGGCTGGCGGGCGCGCCGTGCTCGAAGTTCAAGGGGGAACCAACTCACGGGTGACGTTCTCCATGCTGTCGCGCAGTCAGCCGGCGGCCGCCGCCGTGCGTAGCCAACTGGCCGAGGACACCCTGCTCAACTTCTCGATCCACAGCTTGCCCCTCGAAGAGCAGGCCATTTTCCAGACCATTCTGCTGATTCCCATCGGGGCGCTGGTGGTGGTATTTCTGCGCATCATGGTGGGTATCAAGACATCGGGTACCTTCATGCCCGTTTTGATCGCCCTGGCCTTCATACAGACGACGCTGGCGACCGGGTTGATAGGCTTTTTGCTGATCGTCGCCGTGGGACTGGTGATCCGAAACTATCTCTCTTACTTGAACCTGCTGCTCGTGGCGCGAGTATCGGCGGTCATCATCACCGTCATCGCCATCATTTCAATCTTCTCCGTCCTCTCTTACCGTGTGGGCCTGAACGCCGGACTGACGATCACCTTCTTCCCGATGATCATCCTGGCCTGGACCATAGAACGGATGTCGATCCTGTGGGAAGAGGAAGGACCCAAGCAGGTCTTGATTCAGGGCGGTGGCAGTCTCCTAACGGCGGTGCTGGCGTATCTGGCCATGAACAATCCCTGGATACGGCACATCACCTTCAACTTCCTGGGCGTTCAACTCATAATCATGGCTCTGATCATGCTGCTGGGTAACTACACGGGCTATCGTCTGCTCGAGCTGCGGCGCTTCAAGCCGGTCACCGAGGATTGAGCACCATGTGGGCATGGCCAAGCCAGCTGAGTAGTCGCGGCATCATCGGCATGAACCGGCGTAACATTCGCTACATCGGGCGTTACAACAACCGTCGCCTCTACCCACTGGTGGACGACAAGTTGAAGACCAAACTGCTGGCGGAGAAGTATGGCATCACCACCCCGGCGCTGATCGGCACGGTTACCACCCAGTTCGAGGTCAAGCATGTCGATGAGATGATTGCCGGGCACGACGGTTTCGTCATCAAGCCTGCCAAGGGTAGCGGTGGCAAGGGTATCCTGGTCATCGAGCGCGTCGACGGCGATGCCTTCATCAAGCCCAGTGGCGCCCGTCTCAGCCTGACGGATCTGCATCGCCACATTTCCAATATCCTCTCGGGGCTCTACTCGCTGGGGGGAACCCCGGACGTGGCGATGATCGAGGCACTGATCAATTTCGACGAAAAGCTCTCCGAATACACCTACGAGGGCGTGCCCGACATTCGCGTGATCATCTTCCGCGGGTATCCGGTAATGGCGATGATGCGTCTCTCCACGGCCGCCTCGGACGGCAAGGCCAACTTGCATCAGGGAGCCGTCGGGGTGGGACTCGACATCGCCACGGGGACCGCGGTACGCGGCGTTCAATTCGACCGCTCACGTCTCGATCATCCGGATACCGGCCATGAACTATCCAGCCTGCTGATTCCCGACTGGAGCGGCCTGCTGGAGCTGGCCGCAGGCTGCTACGAGATGACCGGTCTGGGCTATCTTGGCACCGACATGGTCATCGACCGCAATCTTGGCCCCATGCTGCTCGAACTCAACGCGCGTCCCGGCCTGGCCATACAGATGGCCAACGGGGAGGGATTGCGGCCGCGTCTGGACCTGGTGGAGAAGCAGCCCGAAGGTCTTGACGTCAAGCAGCGGGTCGCCTTTGCACAACGCCATTTCGCTCGTCGGGGCGTACTCAAGAACCGGTCGGAACCCCAAGCTGGCTCCGTCCAGCCTCAGCACGTAGAATGAACGCTGTTCCATACTTATCGGCCCAACCATGTCCGACGCTAACGCCCTGCTTGCGCAGGCTGAACGACAATGCCAACTTCGCGGTGTTCGATTCACTCCGATAAGGCGACGAGTTCTCGAGATGATTGCGGGGACCAGTGGCGGCCTGAAAGCTTACGAGCTGCTTGACCGGCTGGCCCTCGAGCATGCCGCGGCCCGCCCGCCGACCATTTATCGCGCCCTCGAATTCTTGATCGAACAGGGCCTCGTCCATCGTATCGAGTCGCTCAATGCCTACGTGGCTTGCCCCTGCCCCGAGCATGCCCACGGCTTTCAGCTATTGATCTGTCGCCACTGCGGGCGCGTTGAGGAGCTGCACCTGGACGACGTCAACGCTCAGCTCAGTGCCAAGGCGCGCGACCTGGGGTTTCGCGTCGAGCGTCAGACCATCGAACTGCTGGGCAGCTGCGACATCTGTCTTTGCGCTCCGCCGCAAGCCAAGCCTGCCACAACGGAAACGCCATGACCGATACCTTCAAGGAGCTCGAACGCGCCGAACTCGATAGCCGCCTGCCCATCGAGCGGGTGCTCGCCGCGGTGCGCTACAATGCCGACGGTCTTATCCCGGCCATCGCTCAGCAGCACGATACCGGCGAAGTGCTGATGATGGCCTGGATGAATCGCGAGTCGATCGAAGAGACGCTGAGCAGCCGTCGTGTCTGCTACTGGTCTCGCTCACGGGGAAAACTCTGGCGCAAGGGAGAGACGTCCGGTCAGCAGCAGCTGCTGCGCAGCGCCAGTCTGGACTGTGACGGCGACACCCTGCTGCTGCAGGTAGATCAGCAGGGGCCGGCCTGTCATACCGGACGCCGTAGCTGCTTCTATGTGGCGCTCGAGGAGGGTGAGGCGAGGATCAGCAGCGAGCCGCTGCTCGACCCCGACACGCTCTACCGCAAGTCTTCCGTGGAGCGCTGAGGCGTGGGTTCGCTCACGCTGTGGCTGCGACGCCCTGTCAGGCTGCTGCGTGGCGCCCTGAGCATGGCATTGATTGGACTCGTCAAGCTCTACCAGCTGGTGGTGAGTCCCCTGCTGGGACCTCGCTGCCGCTACTGGCCCAGTTGCTCACACTATACGGTGGAAGCCATTCAGGTTCACGGTCCCCTGCATGGGGGTTGGCTGGCCTTCAGGCGTATCGTGCGCTGCCATCCCGGCAGCGATGGCGGCATCGACCCCGTGCCGGGCGGGCCAAGCGAGCAGCTGTGCCGCGAAGACCCCGAACTCGATGAACACTTTCGCTGCCGTGAAGGAAGCTGCAGCAAACACTGAACCCTTCCCCGCCGCCCGTGCTCGAACCACGACGGTTTCGCGTCACCTCTCTGCCCCCCTGTTTTTTCTTTGTCAGCTCGTCTGTAGTAGCCCGCTACCACCCTCTTTCGGCCAAGCCATGCCAGAGTGCAAAAGGCACATTCCAACATAACGAGCCGATGAGGAGACACGCCATGTCCGCCAAGCGACTGCTTTTGCTGTGCGGCGACTTCGCCGAAGACTACGAAACCATGGTGCCCTTTCAGGCCCTTCAAGCCGTCGGCCACCGCGTAGATGCGGTGTGTCCCGACAAGCGGGCCGGAGAGAGCATTGCCACCGCCATTCACGACTTCGAAGGCGACCAAACCTACAGCGAGAAGCCCGGGCACCGCTTTACGCTCAACGCCGATTTCGCCGAGGTCGACCCGTCCGACTATGACGGCCTGGTGATCGCCGGCGGACGCGCTCCTGAATACCTGCGCCTGAACTCACGGGTGATCGAGGTCGTGCAACACTTCTTCGGCAACGACAAGCCGGTGGCAGCGATCTGCCATGGCGCTCAACTGCTGGCAGCAGCTCGCGTACTGGAGGGGCGTACGTGCTCCGCCTACCCGGCCTGCCGCCCGGAGGTCGAGCTTGCCGGTGGTCGTTACGCCGACATCGCGGTGGACGACGCCATCACCGATGGCAACCTGGTTACGGCCCCCGCCTGGCCCGCTCACCCTGCCTGGCTGTCTCAGTTCCTCGTGGTGCTGGGTACGCGCATCGAGCTGTGACCTCACTGTACGGCCGCCTTGCCGTAGGCCGCGGCCGACGCCATGATGGATAAAGTGTCGGCCGGGCCATTCGAGGGAGGGGAGAGGCATGTGCAGACTGTTCATCGGCGCCGAGCCGGAGCTTTGGGAGCCTCAGACTCGTTCCATGCGCCTCGACGGGGTTTCCACCAGCGTGCGTCTGGAGCGGTTTTTCTGGGAAGTGCTCGAGGAGGTGGGCAAGCGTGATGGCCTGACCCTCGCTCAGCTGGTATCGAAGCTAGCCAGGGAGTCCGCCGAAGCCGGGCACGACCCCACGAACTTCGCTTCCTTTCTCCGGGTCTGCTGCGGGCGCTATCAAGCGCTGCAGCTGGCAGGCGATATTCCGGTAGCGCAGGATGTGGCCATAGCCAGCCTCGATGCCGCAGCGATACTCGAGAGAGAGCGGCGCAGGCAGATTGCCAGCCGCCCCGGGGCCCGACGTCAGGCGGCTTCCCTTTCGGCAACTTCGTAGATCTTCGCCAGCATGGCATGCAGGCCGTTGCTGCGCGTAGGCGATAAATGCTTGTCGAGCCCCAGGTCCTGCATGAAATGCGGGCTGGTCGCGCGTATTTCAGCGGGCGGACGGTCGTTGTAGATTCGCATCAGTACGGCAATCAGCCCGGAAACGATGGCGGCATCCGATACCGCATCGAAGTGCAGCACTCCGCTTTCGCAGCGGTGGTGCATCCAGACGTTCGATTGGCAGCCCTGTATCTTGAGTTCCGGCGTTTTCCACGCCTCGGGAAATGCCGGCAGCTGCTTGCCCATGTCGATGATGTACTGGTAGCGGTCCATCCAGTTGTCGAACATCTCGAACTCTTCCCGCAATGCCTGCTGCGCCTGCTCGGCCGTGGCTTCGGTGGTCATGTTGCCTCCCGTGATGACATGGCCTTCATTATACCGGCTCCGGGGCCCTGCCGGGTAAACCGTGTATTGACTGCTGACGATGCCACTCTTCGTCCTCGTTGTGCAGATAGCGCGCCGTGGTGTCGAGTCGCGCATGACGTGCGGTGCTTGCCAGGTAACGCAGCTCGACCCCGGCCTGGGCCTGGTGAGTCAGCGAGGTGTGCCGCAGCCAGTGCGGTGTAGCGGCTCGGAGACGCGCCGCCTGAGCGATAGCGTGGTCACCGGCCTGAGCTTCCAGAGCATCCGCCGCCTCATGAAAGGTAGCGCGGATCAGACGGTAAAGCTGGTTGGCGCCCAGCTGGCGCTTCGCATCCAGACCGCGCAGCAGCGGGCTCTCCTCAAGGGCCTGTGGTTCTGCCGGCAGGCCCAAGGTCTGTCGCCAGTGACATAGCAGCGTTACCAGATCGGGCGGGACCGGAATGCGAGCCAGCTTGTCGCCCTTCCCTACCACTCGCCACCACCAGCGACCTTCACGCTGGAAGAAGTCGCTCATTCGCGCAGCGGCCATTTCACTGATACGCGGGGCCATCAGATAGGCGAAGCCAAAAATCATGCGCCGACGCTGCCAGAGGAAGCGCTCGCGGCGAGTGGCGTCGTTGCCCAGCGGTTGAGTCAGCCACTCCCAGAGCCACTCCCACAGCGGGCGCTCCAGGTAGCGCTCTATGCCGACCTGTCGATTGTCCAAACGCCGTCGCTTGTCGCGCATCAGGCGGAAAGGATTGTGCGCGACCCACCCCGCCTCCACCAGCCAAGCGAACATGCCTTGCAGAATGATCAGGCTCTGACGACGGCTGCTGGGCGACAGCGGGCCGCGAAAGGGACGCCAATCCGACGAGTGACGCGGGCGCGGCGGCCCTATCCATTGCTCCCGCGGCGAGGGGAAGGCGAGAAATGACTCGTAGGCGTCGAGATCGCGACGGCGTAGCTGGGCAAGGTCCCGCCCTTGGTGCTCCAGCCACAGCAGCAGTCGTTCGGCCTCTCGACGATAGGCGCGCAGAGTTTGCGGGCTGCCTCGGTATTCGCTAAGCCAGCTCGCAACGGCCTCGGCATCGTTCGTCGCGGCAATGGTGGCCTCGATGGGCATTGCCGTGTGCTTTTGCTGCGCGAGCCGTGTTTCCGTTACTACGCTGACCTCTTTGGCACCGCTCATGCCCTGCACTCCTCGATCCTGACTTCGGCGCGTCATGAAGGAGAAGTGTCGGACGTGGGAAGTAAAAGTTCAAGATAATGCGGGTAATCATGAATTTATCAATATAAGTGTATCGTAAATTACGTAATACACATAACGTAATTTACTTTCTCAAGGCCTGCAAACCGGCTATGCTAAGCAAACTAGCGGGCGCAAGGCATAGCAAGAACAAGTGTCGCCCGCCGCGTGAGCATGGAGCAGCCGCCACACCCTCAGGGAGAAACGACATGGCACGCAGCGGTGTGCAATACGAGGATGTTCAGAGCGCCATCGAGGCCCTTCAAGCCAAGGGAGAAGCACCCAGCGTTCAAAAAATTCGCGAAGTGCTGGGCACCGGCAGTTTCACCACGATCAGCGATCATCTACGAGAGTGGCGTTTTCGGCGTGAGCACAGCCGAGAGCTTCCTGCCTCGCAGGCCATGCCCGACCCGGTACTGCGCCTGGCTGAAAACCTCTGGCACAAGGCTCGAGAGGCGGCTGGCGAGGCGTTGGCGAGCTATCGGGAGCAGGCCGACCAGCGTATTGCCGAGGCCTTGCACGCGATGCAGGATGCCCAGCGGCAGGTCGAGGATGCCGAGCAGCGGGAAACCGCCTTGTCGGCCCACCTGGCAGGCACCGAGCAGCGCCTCGAGTCCCGCAGTGCTGCGCTGGCACGTATCGAGAGCGAGCGCGATCAATTGCAGGAGCGCGCACGCCAGTTCGAGGAACGGCTGGCGCGCGCCCTGCAACAGCTCGACAA
This sequence comes from Halomonas sp. TH-94, assembly GCF_057473365.1. Lineage (NCBI taxonomy): Bacteria > Pseudomonadati > Pseudomonadota > Gammaproteobacteria > Oceanospirillales > Halomonadaceae > Halomonas > Halomonas sp. TH-94. Next base: position 36,106 of record NZ_JBYCKL010000060.1, on the reverse strand, counting down.
ACTGCAGCAGGAGAACGAATTACAGGCTCAGACGCAGCAGCAGGTGCTGGCAGAGCGCGAGGCTCAGCATTTGGCTCGCCTGAACCAGGAAGAGCAGCGCCATGAAGCAGCCGAGGCACGGCTGATGGCGTTGCTCGACGAAGCGAGGCAGGAGCGCGTGTCGGCCGAGAAGCGACACAGTGCCACGCTGCAGCAGCTCGACAAGCGACACGAAAACCAGCAGCGGCAGCTTAACGAGACTCAGGCGGCGTTGGCGCGTGAGGAAAAGCAGCATCGCGAGACCCAGTGGGCCCGAAGCCGTGCCGAAGAGCGTATCGATACGCTGCGTCACGAGCAGTCACTGCTGCAGGCGCGTATCGATGACCAGAAACGCCACATCGAGGAGCAGGCAGCGCGGCTGCGCACGCTGGAGGCGGAAATGATGCGCCGCACCTGGCAGCCAGGCGAAGAACACGCCGAAGCGCGTCGCGCGAGCAGGGAGGCCAGGCCGGAAATGCAGGAAGGCTCCGCGGCGGAGCCTTCCGAGGGTGCGCGCTGAACAGAGGCCGCGCTTAGCGAGGTGTGACGCGTCTACCCGGTCGCGTCACCTACTCTGCTCGTGTGCAAAGCGTTGCGTTCAGCGGTAATAGGCATTCGTCGTGTCGGTGTGGTCGGTCACATCGCGGATGCCGGCCAGTTCGGGGATACGCTCCATCAGCGTCTTTTCCACACCTTCCTTGAGCGTCAGGTCGACGGCTGCGCAGCCTTGGCAGCCGCCGCCGAACGCCAGCACCGCCACCTGTTTGTCGGTCAGCTCAACCAGCTTGATCTCCCCGCCGTGGGCAGCCAGGCCAGGATTGATTTCGCTGTAGAGGATATAGTTGATGCGATCTTCCAGCGGACTGTCGGCGTTGACCTTGGGCATCTTGGCGTTGGGTGCCTTGATGGTGAGCTGGCCACCCATGCGGTCGGCATTGAAGTCGACCACTGCCTCTTCGAGGAAAGGCAGGCTGTTCTTGTCCAGCAGCACGGCAAACTTGTCGAGTTCCAGGCGCTCGTCGGTGGGCTCTTCCTCACCGGGCCGGCAATAGGCCAGGCAGGTCTCGGCATAGGGCGTACCCGGCTGGGTAATGAAGATACGCACCGCGATACCTTCGACGTTCTGCTTCTCGAGCAGCTCGGCAAGGTAGTCCTGGGCGCTGTCGGTAATCCGGATGCTCTCGCTCATGGTGTTCTCGCTGGTCGGGCACGGCGTTTGGCCGTCCATATGTGACATGTCATCATGGTAAGCAAAAGCCCGCTCCGAGACAATCCCGACTGTTTTGGTCGGTTTTTGACCAACCCTGCCCTCAAGCCGCTGGTTTTGCTACCATGTCGAGCCCGATACGACCGCCCTGCCCAGAAGCCGACAAGAATCAACGGGGCGGCATAGATTCCTGGACGTGACTTTCGCTGGAGACCGACCCGACCCATGGCCGCCCTACCCCCTGCACTGACCGCCACCCTCACCGAACGGCTCGGTGAGCGCATCCTCATGCTGGATGGCGGCATGGGCACCATGTTGCAGAATGCCCGCCTCGACGAAGCTGACTTTCGCGGCGAGCGCTTCCGTGACTGGCCCTCGGACCTGAAGGGTAACAACGACCTGCTGGCGCTGACCTGCCCCGAACTGGTCACCCGTATTCACCGCCAGTACCTCGAGGCCGGTGCCGACATCATCGAGACCAACACCTTCAACAGCACGCGCCTTTCCCAGGCCGATTACGGCATGGAAGAGCTGGTGCCGGAGCTCAATCGCGAGTCGACCCGTCTGGCGCGTGAAGTGTGTGACGCGGTGGCTGCCGAAACCGGTGTGCCGCGCTATGTGGCCGGCGTCCTGGGGCCGACGTCGCGCACGGCTTCGCTCTCTCCTGATGTCAATGACCCGGCCAAGCGCAACGTCACCTTCGACCAGTTGCGCGAGAACTATTACGAAGCCGCCGAAGCGCTGATCGAGGGTGGCGCCGATCTGATCCTGATCGAGACCATCTTCGACACGCTCAATGCCAAGGCCGCCATCTTCGCCTTGGAAACGCTGTTCGAAGACCGCGGTGAACGCCTGCCCGTCATGATTTCCGGCACCATCACCGACGCATCCGGCCGCACCCTTTCCGGCCAGACCACCGAGGCTTTCTGGAATTCGGTGCGCCATGCCCAGCCGCTCTCCATCGGTCTGAACTGTGCGCTGGGTGCGGAAGAGCTGCGGCCTTATCTGGAAGAGCTTTCCACCAAAGCCGACACCTACGTTTCGGCGCATCCCAACGCCGGCCTGCCCAACGAGTTCGGCGAGTATGACCAGACGCCGGAAGAAATGGCGGCCATCGTTGCCGAATTTGCCTCGAGCGGCCTGGTGAACATCATCGGCGGCTGCTGTGGCAGCACCCCGGAGCATATCGCCGCGATCCACGCCGCCATTCGGGACCTGCCGCCACGCAAGGTACCCGAGCGGCCGCGTGCCTGTCGTCTGTCTGGGCTGGAACCGTTCAACATCGAAAAGGGCTCGCTCTTCGTCAACGTCGGCGAGCGCACCAACGTCACCGGTTCGGCGCGCTTCAAGCGTCTGATCGTCGAGGAAGACTTCACGACGGCGCTGGAGGTGGCGCTCGACCAGGTCGAGAACGGTGCCCAGATCATCGACATCAACATGGACGAAGGGATGCTGGAGTCGCAGGAAGCGATGGTGCGCTTCCTCAACCTGATCGCCGGCGAGCCCGACATCGCCCGTGTGCCGATCATGATCGACTCCTCCAAATGGGAGATCATCGAGGCCGGGCTCAAGTGCGTTCAGGGCAAGGCGGTGGTCAACTCCATCTCGCTCAAGGAAGGCGAGGCCTCTTTCCGCGAACAGGCGACTCTGTGCCGCCGCTACGGCGCTGCCGTGGTGGTCATGGCCTTCGACGAGACCGGCCAGGCCGACACCTTCGCGCGCAAGACCGAGATCTGTCAGCGCGCCTATACCTTGCTGGTGGAGGAGATTGGCTTTCCGCCGGAAGACATCATCTTCGACCCCAACATCTTCGCCATCGCCACCGGGATCGAGGAGCACGACAACTACGCCGTCGATTTCATCGAGGCTACCCGCTGGATTCGCGAACACCTGCCCCACGCCATGGTTTCCGGCGGTGTCTCCAACGTGTCGTTCTCGTTTCGCGGCAACGACCCGGTACGCGAAGCGATCCACTCGGTATTCCTTTACCACGCCATCCGTGCCGGCCTGACCATGGGTATCGTCAATGCCGGACAGCTGGCGGTCTACGATGACCTGCCGACTGAGCTGCGCGAAGCGGTCGAGGACGTGGTGCTCAACCGTCGCCCTGACGGCACCGAGCGTCTGGTCGACCTGGCCGAGAAATACAAGGGCGACGGCAGCGGCGCGGCGAAGAAGGAAGATCTGGAGTGGCGCAGCTGGCCGGTGGAGAAGCGCATCCAGCATGCCCTGGTCAAGGGTATTACCGCGTTCATAGAAGAGGATACCGAGCTCGCTCGTCAACGGGTCGCGCGGCCCATCGAAGTGATCGAAGGCCCCCTGATGGATGGCATGAACGTGGTCGGCGACCTGTTCGGCGCCGGCAAGATGTTCCTGCCCCAGGTGGTCAAGTCGGCGCGCGTGATGAAGCAGGCGGTGGCCTATCTCATCCCGTATATCGAGGCAGAAAAGAACGCGCTCGCCGCAGAGGATCAGCAGGCCAAGGGCAAGATCGTCATGGCTACCGTCAAGGGCGATGTTCACGACATCGGCAAGAACATCGTCGGCGTTGTCCTGCAGTGCAACAACTACGAGGTGATCGACCTCGGCGTGATGGTGCCTGCCGAGAAAATCCTGCAGGCGGCCCGAGAGGCCAATGCCGACATCATCGGCCTGTCGGGGCTGATCACCCCCTCGCTGGACGAGATGGTCCACGTGGCCAAGGAGATGAAGCGGCAGGGCTTCACGCTGCCGCTGCTGATCGGCGGCGCCACGACGTCGAAGGCCCACACGGCGGTCAAGGTGGAACCCCAGTACGATGAGCCGGTGATCTACGTCACCGATGCCTCACGTGCGGTCGGGGTGGCCGGCAAGCTGCTCTCGCCGGCGTTGAAGCCTGCCTACGTGGCCGAAATAAAGGCAGAGTACGAACTGGTACGCGAGCGCAATGCCAAGCGCCGGCCCAAGGCGGCGGACCTGAGCTATGCCGAGGCCCGCCAGCGCAAGCTGCCCATCGACTGGGCGAGCTATACGCCACCGCCGCCCACCTTCACCGGCCTCAAAGTCTTCCATGACTACGATATCGAGGAGCTCATCGAGCGAATCGATTGGACCCCCTTCTTCATGAGCTGGGAGCTGGCGGGCAAGTATCCTCGCATCCTGGATGATGCCGTCGTCGGCGAAGCTGCTCGCAGCCTGTTTGCCGATGGCCAGGAGATGCTGCGCAAGCTTCTCGACGAGAAGCATGTGGAAGCACGTGGCGTCATCGGCCTGTGGCCTGCCAACAGCGTCGATGACGATGTCATCGAAGTCTATGCCGACGAGTCGCGCAGCGAAGTGGTGGAACGTCTTCATCATATCCGTCAGCAGACCACCAAGAATCGCGACGGCATCTGCTACAGCCTGGCCGACTTCGTGGCTCCCAAGAGCAGCGGCAAGGCCGACTGGATCGGCGGCTTTGCCGTGACCACGGGTCACGGCGTCGAGGCGCTGGCGGAGCGCTACAAGGCCGCCGGGGACGACTACAGCGCGATCATGGTCCAGGCGCTGACCGACCGCCTGGCCGAAGCCTTCGCCGAGCGCATGCACGAGCGGGTGCGCAAGGAGTTCTGGGGCTACGTACCTGACGAGACTCTCGACAACGATTCTCTGATTGCCGAGAAATATCAGGGCATCAGGCCTGCCCCGGGTTATCCCGCCTGCCCCGATCACACCGAGAAACGCACGCTGTTTCAACTCCTCGACGCCACCGCGAATGCCGGCATCGAGCTGACCGAGAACTTTGCCATGTGGCCGGCTGCTGCGGTATCGGGGTGGTACTTCTCCCATCCGCAGTCGAAATACTTCTCAACCGGCAAGATCACTCGCGACCAAGTCGAGGCGCTGGCCGAGCGCAAGGGCATGAATCTCGTCGAGATGGAGCGCTGGCTCTCACCGGTGCTTTCATACGACCCGACCTGAGGTCATGGCCGGCCGTGCGCCGTTACGGGCACGGCCGGAGGCACCGGCAGCCAGCCCCTGTCGTGTCTCATGGCAGCGCTAACGGGCCTAGCCTTGACCCTTATATGTCTTTATGTATAAAAAATATGAATATTTATTCTTTCAAAGAATATGCTCGGGGCGTTATGGTGCCCCCTGACGCTTCGCCATTCCCCCAGCAGCAGGACCGGCTGAATGTATCGCTATGACACCCATGACCAGGCTCTGGTCAATGAACGCGTCGCCCAGTTTCGCGACCAGATGGACCGTTATCTGGCTGGAAGACTGAGCGACGAAGAGTTTCTGCCGCTACGCGTGCAGAACGGTCTCTATGTCCAGCGCTACGCGCCCATGCTGCGTATCGCCATCCCCTACGGCATGCTGGCCTCCTACCAGCTGCGCAAGCTGGGCGACCTGGCCCGCGATTACGATCGCGGCTATGGCCACTTCACCACGCGCACCAATTTGCAGCTGAACTGGCCGAAGCTGGAAACCGTACCCGACATGCTGGCCGAGCTCGCCAGCGTGCAGATGCACGGCATTCAGACCAGCGGCAACGATATTCGCAACACCTCCACCGACCAGTTCGCCGGTATTTCCGAAGACGAGGAGGTAGATCCGCGGCCCTGGTGCGAACTGATCCGCCAGTGGTCGACGTTCCACCCCGAATTCACCTATCTGCCGCGCAAGTTCAAGATCGCCGTGACCGGCGCTTCCGAGGACCGCGCCGCCATCCAGGTGCACGATGTAGGCCTGCGCTTCTGGCGCGACGACCACGGCGAAGTGCGCGTCAAGGTACTGGCTGGCGGTGGCCTTGGCCGCACGCCGATGATCGGTGAGGTGGTACGAGACGACCTGCATTGGCAGCACCTGTTGACCTACCTGGAGGCTCTGGTTCGCGTCTACAACCAGTTCGGCCGCCGCGACAACAAGTTCAAGGCGCGAATCAAGATCCTCGTCAAGGCACTGGGTGTCGATGAGTTCCGCCGCCGCGTCGATGCTGAGTGGGCGCACCTCAAGGATGGACCGCAAACGTTGACGCGTGAAGCCGTCGAGGCGATGCAGGCCCACTTCATCGACCCCGATCGCCGCCCCGTCAGCGAGGAGGCGGTCGCCGAGTTCGAGCGCCTGCGTAGCGAGAACCGGGCCTTCTCCCGTTTCGTCACCAACAACGTGCATGGCCACAAGGTGCCGGGCTACAAGGCCGTCACCCTTTCGCTAAAGCGCAGCGGCCACTCGCCGGGCGACCTCACCTGGGAGCAGATGCACCAGGTGGCCGATCTGGCCGAGGAGTTCAGCTACGGTGAGATCCGCGTCACCCATGAGCAGAACCTGGTGTTGGCCGATGTGGCGGTGGACCGGCTGGCAGAGCTCTGGCAGCGCCTCGATGAGCTCGGCCTGGCCAACCCTACCGTCGGGACCCTCGCCGATCTGATCTGCTGCCCGGGAGGCGATTACTGCGCCTTGGCCAATGCCAAGTCGATCCCGGTGGCCCACGCCATCCAGGAGCGCTTCGAAGACATCGACTTCCTCTACGATCTGGGGCCGCTCGATCTCAATATTTCCGGCTGCATGAATGCCTGCGGTCATCACCATGTGGGCCACATCGGTATTCTCGGCGTCGACAAGAAAGGCGAGGAGTGGTACCAGATCTCCCTCGGCGGCGCTCAGGGCAACGACTCATCGCTGGGCAAGATACTCGGCCCCTCGTTCGACCGCGAGAGCGTTCCCGAGGTCATCGACAAGGTGTTGCAGGTCTATGTCGGCGAGCGTGCCGACGGTGAGACCTTCATCGAGACCTATCGCCGTATCGGCCTCAAGCCATTCAAGGAGCGGGTATATGCCTGATCAGACCACCACCCTGCCCCCCTTCATTCGTGGCGGCAAGCCGGCCGAAGACCGTTGGGTACTGGTACGCGAAGACGACGCCCCGCTTCCGGACAGCCCCGCCATCGTGTCCCTGGCACGCTGGCAGGAGTTGGAAGGCAGCCGTGAGCTGGCACCGTGGCTGCCCAGCCATACCGAGCTCACGCCTGAGCTGGCCGAGGAACTTGGCGGCGCCCCGCTGATTGCCATCGACTTTCCCAAGTTCACCGATGGCCGCGGCTACAGCCTGGCGCGCTTGCTGCGCGAGCGTTACGGCTACGAGGGTGAAATTCGCGCTATCGGGGACGTGCTGGTCGACCAGGTATTCTTTCTTACCCGCTGCGGCTTCGATGCCCTGTCGCTGCGTGAGGATCAGTGGCTGGAAGACGCTCTGCGCGCCTTGAATACCTTCAGTCGTGCCTATCAGCCCGCCGTCGACGTGGACGAGCCGCTGTTTCGCCATCGCATGCGTGAAAGCGTGAAGCACGTCCAGCCGGCGCTGGTCTAGACAGCGGCTGAGGTTGCCAGCCAAACGCTAAAAGCCGGCCTCGTGCCGGCTTTTTCACGGTTACGCTTCAGCCACGTCGCTTCTGTTGGCGTTCACGATTTGCCGCCTTGGCGCGCTCGCTCTTGCGCAGCATGACCCACGTTGCCCCTAGCCCGCCGTCTGCCTGCTGGGCGGAAACGTACGCCTGCACTTCCTGAAACTGAGCGAGCCATTTGGCCAGGTAGGAGCGCAACACGTTGGCGGGGCTATCGATCTCCTGCCCGCGGCCGTGCACGATGAGCACCGAACGCAAGTCGTGGGCATAGGCCTCGTGAATGAAAGGCGGCAGCATGCGGCGACATTCCGCCAAGGGGCGGCGCAGCAGGTGCAGCCGCGACTGGGCTGAGTAGCCACCGTGGCGCAGACGGTCGACGACGCCCTGCTGGATGCCGTCGCGGCGAAACGCGACAGGATCGTAGGGTGGCAGCAGTTCGACGAAATCGTCCGATAGAAAGCTGTCCTGAGCGAGCTCGGCCTGGGCACTTTCTCGCCGCGCCAGTTGAGCCTCGGTCGGCCGACTGCGGCGCGCCCCCGGGTTGGCCCGATTGGTGCTCCTGCGCAGCGGTCTCACATCCCCCATCAGTGCGCTGAAGTCCTGATCCTCATGTGCTGAGTGAGTCATGGCAACCCTCCGCTGTGGTCGAGCCTCGACTTCATCCTATCAGAGCCCAGTGGCGGCGGAGAACCGGACACAGGCTCTTTGCCGTGGCAGGATGTGCATCTACGCATCCGATGGAGTAGACATGCGCCTGCGTCATTGCGTTCTCGGTGTGCTCGTTGCCCTGGTAGTCATACTGAGTTGGCTCTGGTTCACCATGCTTAGCCCCCTCACCTACGACCGCCCTGCCCACCTGCCCCCCATCGAGCAGGGCGAGCATGCGGTATTCGTCTACGGCACGCTGCGCTTCGCTCCCGTAAGGTGGGTGGTCATGGGCCGAGCCGGAGTTACGGAAGCGGCCTTGCTCGATGGATTTCGTCGCGAGGGCCTCGATCTCACCGAGGCCCCCGGTGAGCGAGTGGCGGGCGAGGTCATCGTAGTCGATGCCGACGAGCTCGAGCGCCTCGATCGCTATGAACGCCTTGGCATTCGCTACCAGCGGGAGCCCATGCGGCTGACGGATGGCCGCGTGGCCTGGGTCTACCGCCGCTTGAACGAGACCGCTCACTCCCCCCAGGCCGATGCAAGCGACTGATCGAAGCGGACATTTCCGCGGGCCACGGTTGTGGCGACCCTGGCGCGCCTTCTACAATACTGACCAGCCTTCCAAGGATCGAGGAGTCTCACATGGCCATTACGCTCTACCACAACCCCCGCTGCTCGAAGTCGCGACAGGCCCTGGCGTTGCTTGAGGAGCGAGGTGTCGAGGTGACGGTACGTCGCTATCTCGACGACCCCCTCAGCGAAGATGAGCTGCGCGACCTCATGTCACGCCTGGACGCCGACGGGGAGGCGCTGGTGAGGACTCAGGAGGCAGAGTGGCGCGAAGTCGAGGAGACCAACCTGCAGGATCAGGAACAGGTCATCCGCGCCCTCGTCAAGTACCCCAAGCTGATGGAACGCCCCATCGCCGATGACGGCAAGCGTGCCGTTATCGGGCGTCCCCCAGAAGATGTGCTGGCGCTCGTCCACGCTCAAGACTGATACCTGCACTCCCTCGAACTGGAGCCACGATGCGCGATTCCATTCCCTATGTGCTGATCCTTTACTATTCCCGACATGGCGCAACGCGCAGCATGGCCGAGCAACTGGCTGCCGGAGTCGAATCATGTCCCGGCATCGAGGCGCGGCTGCGTACCGTGCCGCCGGTGTCGCCCACCTGTGAAGCCGTCGACCCCGAGATTCCCGCCGAGGGGGCCGTCTATGCCGACCTGGACGACCTGCGCCAATGTGCCGGCCTGGCGCTGGGCAGCCCGACCCGTTTTGGCAACATGGCCGCGCCGCTCAAGCACTTCATCGACTCGACCAGTGCGCTGTGGCTCAACGGTGCCTTGATCGACAAGCCGGCCACGGCGTTCACTTCCACGTCCAGCCTGCATGGGGGCCAGGAAACCACCCTGGTGTCCATGCTGCTGCCCTTGCTGCATCACGGCATGGTTTATGCCGGCTTGCCCTACAGCGAGACCGACCTGATGACCACCACGGGGGGTGGTACGCCCTACGGGGCCAGTCACGTGGCGGGTCAACGCAGCGATCAGCCTCTCAGCGATGCCGAGCGTCGCCTGGTTCGCGCCCAGGGCAAGCGCCTGGCTCGGCTGGCCCTGGCACTTGGCAACCTGAGGGAGTCTGCATGAGGCGTTGGGTGGAGGATCTCGAGGCGCGTCACGGCGTTGACAACCTTACGGAGCGCAGCCGACAGTTGGTACTGGGCAGCTATGTCGTGCTGCTGGGGCTGCTGGCCTGGAGCGGTCTGGCGATGGAGGCCGGCACCAATCCGCTGATGCCCATTCTGATTCGCGGTCTGCCGCTGATCCTCTTTCTTCCTTCGATACTGAGCAAGCGCCCCAGAGGGCATGCCTGGCTCGCCTTCGTCAGCCTGCTCTATTTCGTTCAAGGCGTCATGGTGGCAACGCTTCCCGGCCAGGGGATTCTAGGCGTTGCCGAAGCGCTGACCGCTCTCGGACTGTTCACCGGCTGTATGTTCTACGCCCGCTTCCGTAGCCGCCAGATGAAGGTGGGACCATAGCGGGTGAAACGCGCGCTGTCTCAGGGCGAGCACTCGAAGGGGCTGCGCCAATCCAGCCCCTGGGGGTGGCCACGGATTGAACGTTACCGATTTTGCCGTGGGTGTTGTGCTGCTTCCCTTCTACGGCGACCATAGAATGAAAAGACGAGGAGTACGCCATGACACGCAACATTGCCGATATAAGGCGGGACTACGAGGGTGGCCGGCTCGAGGAAGGCATGGTGCCCGGCGAGCCCATGGTGCTGTTCGACGAGTGGCTGACGCTGGCATTGGATGCCGAAGGCCAGGACGGCAATGTGATGACGCTGGCCACGGTCGACAGCCAGGGCCTGCCCCACGCACGCGTCGTGCTGTTGAAGGGCTTCGATGAGCGCGGCATGGTGTTCTACACCAACTACCACAGCCACAAGGGCAGCGAACTGGCCAATGTTCCTCAGGCCGCACTGGTTTTCTGGTGGCCCAGCCTGGGGCGCCAGGTGCGTATCGAGGGGCGCGTGGAACAGGTCGGTGAAGCCGAATCGGATGCCTATTTCAACAGCCGCCCTCGCGCCAGTCAGCTGGGGGCCTGGGTCGCGACTCAGAGCGTCGTGATTCCCGATCGGCACTGGATCGAAGAGCGTCAGCATCGCTTCGAGCAGGCCTATGAGGGTCAGGAGATCCCGCGTCCTGGGCATTGGGGCGGCTATCGGGTAGTGCCGGACATGCTCGAGTTCTGGCAGGGCCAGCCGAGCCGGTTGCATGACCGCATCCGCTACGAATTCCGCGACGAGGCCTGGCGCTCTTTCCGCCTGGCCCCGTGAGTCGTCTCTAATCGATTCTGCGCAGGCGCCGATGCCACATCGGCGCCTGTCGATTGTCCGCCTTAGTCGGGGAGACTCTCCAGCCGGTGGCGCTGCCACTCGCTTTCCGGTTCGTTGAGGCGCAGTACCGCATCGACTACCTGCTCCTCCATGTTGTAGCGGCAACGGAAGCCGAGATGCTTCATCAGCGCCCGCATGGGGTGGTTGTCGACCATGATTTTGCCGATCATTTCCAGCGTACCCACGCTGCGGCAGTAACCGATCATCTTCTTCATCAGCAGACTGCCAAGCCCCTGCCCTGCCATGTCGTCACGCACGATGATGGAGAATTCGGTGCGGATGTTATCGGGGTCGTTCCATACCCGCACCACGCCGAGCATTTCCTTGCTGCCGTCATCCTTCTGGTGCTCCGCGATGAAGGCCATCTGACGGTCGTAGTTGATGTGCGAAAGGATCGACAGGTCTCGCTGGCTGAGATCGGATTTGTTGTGAAAATAGCGAAAGCGAATGCTCTCTTCCGACAGCTGGCTGTGGAAGCTTGTGATCAAGGGTGCATCTTCGGCGCGGATGGGGCGCACTTCGACCCGCATGCCATTGTTTAGCGTTACCCACTCCCGCAGCTCCTCCGGGTACGGCATGATGGCAAACCGTGCCGGGGTGCCGAGATCGAGGGCAAAATCCACCGCCACCATGCCGTCCCGGTTGAGCAGCAGCGGGTTGAGCTCCAGGCCACGTAGTTCAAGCAGGTCCGTGGCCATCTGCGACAGTTTGACCAATAGCTGGCACAGTCTCTTGAGGTCGCGCTCGGGCTCGCTGGAGTGTTCGCGAATCAGCCGGGCGGCATGGGTACGGCCGACCACATCGGCTGCCAGGGTCATGTTCAGCGGCGGTAGCGCCACCTGCCGGTCGGCCAGAATATTGACCTTGTAGCCGCCGATGCCGAACACGATCAAGGGACCGAATACCGGGTCTCGCGTGATCCCGGCACAGATCTGCATCGAGTGCTTGCCGCGCTGCATCGACTGCAGGCAGTACTCGCGAATTTTCACCGGCGGGAATTTCTCGTGAATCTTGTGGCCGAGCCGGGTCAGCCCCTCCGCCACCTGGTGCGGTTCATGAAGATCCTGGAGCAACCCGGCCGAGAGGCGATGGGGATGCTTGCGATAGCGAAATGGGCGGCAGTTGCCGTCGTGTACCACCTTGAGGGCCCAGGGGCCTTCAAGCTCCTGCGCCGCGGCGGCGGCCTCGTCAGGCGTATGAACGTAGCGACTGGATGCCACCGGAATACCGTAGGCTTCGAGTACCTGAGCAGCCTCGGAGTGCGAGAGGGTCTCGCGTCCCTCTGCCCGCGCCTGTTCGATCAGGGTGTGGCAGCGCGCTCGAATGTCCGCCGTGGTGCTGAACGGCAAGCTCGGTGGCGTTTCCTGCAGCAGTGCTTGCACACGTTGATAGTCGACCATGTGCATGAACGCCTTGACCGCTTTCTCCGGTGAGACGTAGGTCGGTATTCCCGCCATGCTGCATTCATGGCGGGCGTAGAGCGCGCCCTCCAGCCCCATCCAGCTGGTCAGCAGGTTGCGCTTGAAACGCTTGCGATTGGCAATCAGTGCCTGGGCCGTGACCTTCGAAGGAGCCAGGCGCGTGGGGGCGTGTACCACCAGCACAGCGTCGACCCCGGGGTCGGCAGCGACGATTTCCAACGCATCGACGAAGCGTTCCGGCGTGGCATTGCCGCCAAGATCTACCGGGTTCTCGCCAGGCTTGCTCATGTCGAAGACACCCTTGCGCAGTGCATTGCGTGTCTCTTCGTTGAATTTAGCCAGCGTGCCGCCCGCACTGACCAGCTTGTCGATGGCAAGCATGGCAGGTCCCAGCCCGTTGGAGACGATGGCGAGACGGTCGCCTTTCAGCGGGCGCATCTGCGACAGGGTCATCAGCGCATCGAACAACTCGTCGGAATCGTTCACCCTCACTACCCCGGCGCGTGACAACGCGGCATCGAAGACCACGTCGCGATTGGCGATGCCGGGGGTCGGCGGCATTCCGGACAGGTCCGACTGCGGCGTTCGCCCGCTCTTGATAGCCAGTACCAGACGGTGGCGTGATGCGTCGCGCAGGGCGGTCATGAAGTGCTGGGAATCGTTTATTCGTTCGAGGTGCAGCAGGATGGCCTGGGTGGGAGCGAACTGGTTGATGTAGTCGATGAGATCGGGAAGCATCACGTCGACGCTGTCGCCTACCGTGATCAGGTGCGAAAAACCGATGCCCCGCCCTGCCGCCCAGTCGATCATGGCGTTGCCGAGCATGCCCGACTGCCCCAGATAGGCGACCTTGCCGGCCTTGACCGGCTGGCTGGAATAGGAGGCATTGATACGGCGCCCCGGCACGATCAGGCCCATGCACTCCGGTCCGAGTACCCGTATGCCCGATTCTCGAGCGGCGGTCAGCATGCGCTCGCGTATAGAGCCCGAGTCGTTTTCCACATCGTCCAGATGCGCTCCCCCGGTCAGCACCAGGGCCGCCTTGACGCCAATCCGTCCTAGCCGAGAGATCACCTTGGGAAGCGTGTCGGCCGGCGTACACACGACCGCCAGGTCCGGCGTTTCCGGCAGTTCCGCTATTCGCGGGAAACAGGGCTGCTCGAAGACCGACTCATAGCCCTTGCGATTGACGGCCCACAGCGTTCCCGGGAAGCCCGCCTCCTGCAGGTTGCGAATCACGATGCCGCCAATGGAGTGGGGCTTTTCGGAGGCGCCTATCACCGCGATGGTGCGCGGTTCGAAGAAGTGGCGCAGGAACCGGGTACTCAAAGCGTTACCTCCACCAGAAGAATATGCTTCCCTGTGTACGACTTATTGACACTGTTGTGCAAGGGCTTAGGCGCATTAAGGTGACCCCAGTCACTCTGGAGATCCGTATGATCACGTCATTCATCTCGCATCCTGACTGCGATCTTCACCATATGGGTCCGGAGCATCCAGAAAGCCCCCTGCGCCTTGAAGCCATCAAAGCTCGTCTCGCCCTCAGCGGCCTCCTGCAGCAGACGATGCAGTCGGAAGCACGCCCCGCCAGTGAAGAGGAGTTGGCAAGGGTCCATCCACTGCGACACCTGCGTGCCTTGGACAAATGCGTCCCCGAGGCCGGTATCGTCACGCTGGACAGTGACACCATGATGAATCCGGACAGCCTGAGCGCCGCTCGCGTGGCGGCTGGTGCCGTGATCCGTGGGGTCGACCAGGTGTATCGCGGCCAGGCAGACAACGTGTTCTGTGCCGTTCGCCCCCCCGGCCATCACGCGGAAGCCACCGATGCCATGGGATTCTGCTTCTACAACAACGTCGCCGTAGGGGCCGCTCACGCCCGCTCCCGCCATGGCGTCAAACGCATCGCCATCCTCGATTTCGACGTACACCAGTGCAATGGCACCATCGATATCTTCAAGGACGACCCGAACATTCTGATCTGCACCAGCTTTCAGTTCCCCTTCTACCCGTGGCGCTACCTGCGCAGCGAGTGGCAAAACGTGGTCAATACCCCGCTGGAAGCCGGCACCGACAGCGTTGCGTTTCGCAAGGCGATCGAGGACGACTGGCTACCCGCCCTGCACGCCTTCAAGCCCGAGCTGGTGCTGATTTCGGCCGGTTTCGATGCCCATCGCGAAGACCCCATGGCCGAGCTGTGCCTGGAAGACGAGGATTATTACTGGGTCACACGCCTGGCGCTGGACATTGCCACACTCTATGCCGACAACCGCCTGGTGTCGGTGCTGGAGGGCGGCTACGACCTGGATTCCCTGGGGCGTAGCGCCGAGGCCCATATCAAGGCACTTCTCGGACTGCCTTTCGAAGGCTGAAAAGGTCGTCGTCGTCGCGCACGTCAGAGGCGCCCCAAGCAATGCAGGGAGCGCCTTCTGTGGTACGCTTTGGAAACTCTGTTTCCGATAGTGAACTCATCAATGCCCGCCAACACCGATCAGCAGGCCGCGCTGCGCATCGCCTCGGGACGCAAGCCGTTCGTCGAGCCCCTGCGTCTCGGCGAACGACTCAAGGAGATTCGCCTCTCCAACCAGTGGACGCTCGAGGATGTCAGCCAACGTACGGGATTGGCGCGCTCCACGCTCTCCAAGATCGAGAACGATCAGATATCACCGACGTTCACCGCCGTGCAGAAACTGATCAACGGCCTTGGCATCGACCTGCCTCAATTGCTGACGCCACCCAAGATCCAGCCGCGCACCATGGGTCGCCGCGACCTGACTCGCCAAGGCGAAGGCCAGCGTCACCCGACACCCACCTACGAACACGAATTGCTCAGCTGCGAGCTGGCTCAGAAGCGCATGATCCCGTTCAAGACCATCGTTCGTGCCCGCAGCTTCGATGAATTCAGCGAGTGGGTACGCCACGATGGCGAAGAGTTCCTGATGGTGCTGGAGGGCGAGATTCGTCTCTATACCGAGTTTTACGAGCCGTTGCAGCTGTCACGCGGCGACAGTATCTATTTCGACAGCGACATGGGGCATGCGCTCGTCTCCATCAGCGATGACGACGCGGTCGTATTATCGGTCTGCACCCGTGGCGAAGTCGTCTGAGCCGTCAACCAGTTATGTCTTTTTTGTTATCCTGAGGCGACACAACCAGGAGCCAACGTATGCAGCATCTCGACGACGCCACACGCACCCAGCTCGAGGCCGCCGCCTTCCGTCGCCTGCTTCAGCATCTGGATGCCCACAAGGAAGTGCAGAACATCGACCTGATGATTCTTGCCGACTTCTGCCGTAACTGTCTTTCCAAGTGGCTTGTATCCGCTGCCGACGAGCACGGGGCCGAGCTCGATTACGAGGCGGCACGCGAATACGTCTATGGCATGCCTTACGGGGAGTGGAAGGACAAGTACCAGGCCAAGGCTACGCCGGAGCAGCTTGCCGCCTTCGAGCAGCGCCAGGCCCGCAAGCGGGAGTCGGGCTCATGAGTGAGTCGATGATCCCGCTGAAAATCGCGGTGCTGACCATTTCCGATACCCGTGACTTCAACAGCGACCGCAGCGGCGCCCTGCTCGCCGAGCGACTTACCGAGTCCGGGCATGAGCTGGCCGAGCGCCGCATCGTGGTCGACGATATATACCGCATTCGTGCCGCGGTTTCCGAGTGGATCGCCGCTTCCGATGTGCAGGTGATTCTGACCACCGGCGGGACCGGCTTCACCGGCCGAGATTCCACCCCAGAGGCGGTATCGGTGCTGCTGGACAAGCGGATAGAGGGATTCGGCGAGCAATTTCGCCAGCTCTCCTGGCAGGAGATAGGCAGCTCGACCATCCAGAGCCGTTGCTTGGCCGGCCTTGCCAATGCCACTGCGATCTTCTGCCTGCCCGGGTCGAGCGGCGCCTGCCGCACCGCCTGGGACGGCCTGCTTGCCGAGCAGCTCGACAGTCGCCACAAACCGTGCAATTTCGCCAACCTGGTCATCCCCGGAAGAGGCCAGCATGGCTGAGCTGCAGTCCGTCGAATCCGCGCTGACCGCTCTGCTCCAGGGCGTCGATGCCGTCGAAGCACACCTCGTCAGCTGCAGCGAGGCCGGGGGCCGGGTATTGGCCGACGACATCATCGCGCGGCTCGATGTGCCCCCCTTCGACAACAGCGCCATGGACGGTTACGCCTTGCATCACGAGGATGCCGGCCGACGCCTGCCGATCGCCCAGCGTATCGCCGCCGGGGTCAAGGCGCGACCGCTCGCGCGTGGTACCTGCGCTCGCATTTTCACCGGTGCCGAACTGCCGGAAGGCGCCGACTGCGTCGTCATGCAGGAGAAAGTCGAGGTCTGCGGTGACGAGGCCGAGATTCCGGGGCAAGTGACGGTACACGACAACGTGCGCCACCGTGGCGACGACGTTACCGCAGGCGCAGTGCTGCTCAACGCCGGCCACCGCCTGGATGGTGCTGCGCTGGGGCATCTGGCCAGCCAGGGAATCGTCGACGTAGCGGTACGTCGGCGGCCAAGGGTTGCTTTGCTGACCAGTGGCGATGAAATCGTCGAACCGGGCCAGCCGCTGGCGGCTGGGCAGATCTACAACAGCAACCGCCCCATGCTGAAGGAGCTGCTGGAAAGATTCGGCGCCGAGGTTTCCTTCATCGCCTCGCTGCCCGACGATGCCGGCAGCACCCGGGACGTGCTGGCACGTGCCGCTGAGCAGGTCGATGTGGTGGTGACAACGGGCGGTGTCAGCGTCGGCGAAGAGGACCACGTCAAAGCCGCCATCGAGGCCATAGGTCAACTGGATGTCTGGCGCCTGGCGCTCAAACCGGGCAAGCCGCTGGCCCTGGGCCGACTCCTTGCCAGTGGCGGACGCGAGGTGCGCTTCGTCGGCTTGCCCGGCAATCCCGTTTCCAGTTTCGTTGCCGCCTGGCTTTTCCTGCGCCCGCTGATGGGCGCCCTGCTCGCCTGCCCCGGCCTGGCGAGCCTGCCGAAGTTGAGGGCACGGGCCTGCTTCGCTACCAGCACCGGGCCGCGGCGGCACTACATGCGAGTCTCGCTCGCCATGCAGCAAGACGGCTTGCGCGCACACGCTTTTGCCAATCAGGGCTCCGGCGTTCTCTCATCCTGCGTATATGCTGATGCGCTGGCGGTGATACCGGCCGATACGCAAGTCAGCGAGGGCGACTGGATCGACTGCCTGTGGCTCAGGGCCGATTGAGGCAGCGGAGTCACTCCATGCGAGGGACTTCCAGGGCATGCACGACGGCCGGCCACAGTCGGTGGAAGTCCGCTTCCAGGCCGGCATAGTCCGCCTTGAGCCAGGGCACCGATGCCGCCAGACGATTGGGGCCCGACAACCGCCGACCAATGCCGGATATTGCATCGCAGGTGAAGGAAAAGTCGGCATAGCGATGCAGCCAGTCCTGGGCGACCAGGGCCGGTATCATGCTTTCCAGGCGGGCTGGGGCAGGCCTGTGGCTGAGCACCTCGTAGCTACGCAGTACCAGAAGAGATTGCTGTCGCCCCAGGTCGAGTTCTCGCGCAACGAAGTGATCCCACACCAGATCAAGCGCAATGCCGGCGTAGCGGCGATGCTCGGCAGGCGCACGTCTGCGTGCCGACAGCACGACCGGGTGAGCGTCGACGAAGGCATCGACCCGGCGATGATGGCGAATGCCCAGCGCCACCTCGGCAGGCCAGGCAGAGAGGTCGCTGCCCTTCACGCCATCGGCGATCAGATTGCCGTACAAGAATTCGTCGCTGCCGCCACGGGCAAGCCAGGCATGAGCCAGGAAGTTCATGCCGACCCCTTCACAGACAATTGGCGGGCTTTGGCAGGCCCGCCAGGCGCGCCGCCACCTTGGCGGGACTGTCGGGAAAAAGGCGCATCAGATGCAACGAGCGCCCCTTCTCCGATCCCAATCTCTGCCCCACCGCCTTGACCAGCGGACGCATGGCCGGCGAGGCCTGATAGCGAGCATAGAAGTCGCGAAGCACCTCGATCACTTCCCAATGCTCTTCACCCAGCTCCCGGCCCTCTTCAGCAGCCAGGGCCTCGGCCACGCCCGGCGTCCAGTCGGAGAGCTCAATGAGATAGCCTTCGGGATCCAGAGCGATACGCCTGTCGCCGATGCTCATGTAACGCGCAATTTCGGCAGAAGCCATCAGAACCAGCTCACCGTCTTGTCTGCCTCTTCGGTAAGAGTCACGAAGCCATCCACATCGACGACCTGAACAGAGGCATCGCATTGACCGTCGAGACCGCGGGCGACCAGGTCTTCGCGCAGGGCGAAAAGACGGCCACCCACCTGCTGGAAATGGCGCACCTGAGACGTCAGCGCCCCGAGCACGCCATCCTCGATCAGCAACAGCCGGTCGGTACTTCCCATGGCCGCGAGAGCCTCGCGGTACACCAGGCTCGTACTGGGCGGTCGGTTGAGAATATGCAGTATCATGAGCACTCTCGCAGTGGTATCGAAGCCTTCAGAACGTCAGTATCTGCCGATGTCCGGCCATCAGCTCGGCAATCGCCTCGGCCTCGAGCCCAGCGGCGGCAAGCATGAGGTCTTGCTGGGCGAGCCCGAATTCCGCGAGGGCGTCGTTGGCCACGAACAGCGACTCGATATCGTACATGGCCAGCATGTCCATGGTTGCCGCCGTACCCTTCTGTCCCAACGGACCGGCCTGCTGCCCCTTGGCCAGAGCCAGGACTCCATTGGCCATGAACAACAGCGTCACCGACTGACCGAAGGCGGCAGCCACCAGCGCCGCGTCGAGTCCCTCACGCAACCAGCTGCTGCCGTGAGGCGAATGGCGCAGGATGACCAGCAGGTCGCCTTCTACAGGGACAGGTGTCGTCATCGCTCGCTCTCCTCCAGATGCAACGATCATGGCGCAAAAGTCACGAGGCGGTCGACCTCCTGCCCCAGGTCGATCAGCTGGCCGAGGCCGGTGAGCTCGAATGGCGGCTCCACGCAGTGACCGGACTTGCCATGCCGGTCGGCCTCGCGGGCATCGAGCATCCCCCGCCGCAGGGCTGCGGCAATGCAAACCTGCAACTGCGTGCCGTGCTCGGCATTCAGCGCGCACCAGGCATCGTAAAGGTGTGGCTCGTCCTGAGGCGGCGCGGCGAGGCGTGCCGCATTGAAGACACCATCATGATAGAAGAAGACACGCTCGAGGCGGTGCCCCCGAGCCAGCAGCGCCGAGGCGAAGCGCAGGGCGGAGTGGGCGGCCTGGCTACTGTAGGGCGCCCCGTTGACGAGTAGACCATAGCGCATGTAACGGTTCCTGCTATGCAAACGCACAGGCCCCGCATGAGCGGGGCCTGGCGATACCCTCGTGTTCGGTTATCAGTCGTTGCTCATGATACCAAGCAGTGCCAGAAGACTGACGAACAGGTTGTAGATTGAGACATACAGCGTGATGGTGGCAAGAATGTAGTTGGTCTCGCCGGCGCGATGAACGATCTCGCTGGTTTGATACAGGATGGCGGCCGAGGCGAACAGCACGAAGCCGGCCGACACCATCAGCATCAGCGCCGGGATCTGGAAGATCAGTCCCGCGACCATGGCAAGGATCAGCACAATGGCGCCTGCCATCAGGAAGTTGCCCAGGAAGCTGAAGTCCTTCTTGGTTACCAGTGCCACAGCAGAGAGACCGATGAAGGTCAGGCCGGTCATGGCCAGAGCGTTCATGATCAGTGCGGCGCCGTTGGGCAGAGCCAGATAGGCACTGAGAATAGGCCCGAGAGTGAAGCCCATGAATCCGGTGAAGGCAAACGTCGCCAGCAGACCGGTAGCCGAGTTGGCAGTCTTGTGGACCAGGAACATCAAGCCGTACGCGCCGATGAAGAACACGAAGATGTTCATCCGTTCGACGCCCATGGCCATGGCGGCACCCGCCGTCACGGCGGAGAACAGCAGGGTCATCGCCAGCAGCGCATAAGTATTGCGCAGTACCTTGTTGGCACTGACGGCTTGGGTCGAATGCTGGGCCACATGTGTATCGTGATAGGCCATTGATCCAGAGCTCCCTGTAGTTGATCTTGGTTGATCTCAGCAGTGGACCAAGGATGCCGTCGGTTGGTTCCCGACGCAAGTCCTTAGTTCTGCAAGGCTCAACGAAGCTTCATCGCGACATTGCCGGTTGCTTCCGGCCGACCGGCCTCTAGCCGGGCTAGCGCAACGCACCGTTCGGTTCCAGTTGCTCCCCTGCCACCCCCGCGAAGAAAGCGTGAAAACTTTC
This sequence comes from Halomonas sp. TH-94, assembly GCF_057473365.1. NCBI lineage: Bacteria > Pseudomonadati > Pseudomonadota > Gammaproteobacteria > Oceanospirillales > Halomonadaceae > Halomonas > Halomonas sp. TH-94. Next base: position 15,311 of record NZ_JBYCKL010000060.1, on the reverse strand, counting down.
GACATTTGGGGCTGCAACGTTGCGGGTCGCGATTACCCGGCAGGTACCTCGCCGTTACCCTTGACCTTATGCGCATAACTGGTAATATTCGCCCCCGTGAGCCGGAGGGATGGCAGAGCGGTTGAATGCACCGGTCTTGAAAACCGGCGTAGGTGAGAGCCTACCCAGGGTTCGAATCCCTGTCCCTCCGCCAGATCTGAAAAAGCCCCGCAAATCAACAGGTTGCGGGGCTTTTTCTTTTTCGATTTGTCCCAACCTTTTGTCCCAAAATCTCCCCCGTCTAAAAGCGGTTCTGAGCCGTTTCCTAACCCAACCCTGCCCGCTTCTTCCATACCTTCACACACAAAACCGCTCAGGCGAGCTTCTGGAGGCTTCTAGCCGAAGCCCGGCTTGGTCGCTACCACCACGAAACCGGAAGGCTAACGATAGAGAAAGCCAATTCCTCCTTACTCAATAGCCCCAACCGAAGGGCGGGAGGTGAGTGAGCGAAGCGAACGAGAGCCCGATAGGGCGGTAGGGTCGAAAACAAAGAGATGCCCGCGAGAGCGGGCTTGGTGTGGTTTTCAATAAAAAAAATGGCTCATAAAAGACTATATAAATAGGTCGTTTTTGAAAAAAGTCATTCTTTGAGCACTTCTATAGGAAATATGAAAATCAAGGCTTGAAAGACTTTCAAGTTCTCTTGAAAGATTTACAGGATAATCACAGCATAGAAGACCATATAAATAGGTCGTTTTTAAAAAAAGTCATTCTTCAAGCATTTTTGCGGGACATATGAAAATCATTACTTGAAAGACTTTCAATATATCTTGAAAGTCTTTCAATATAAACCTTTTTGTGTTATAATAAAAAAGCACTCCTGCAAGAGTGCTTTTAACTTTAATCTGAGTAAAAAGGAGATCCTTTTATATGGACAATTATAACACAGAACTAGAAAATAACAATAGTGAAGATGAAAGCAACAATAAAATAGGTGGTTTTTACCGTGGCTTTTTTCTTCACGGACAGAACAAGGGGAGTTACACTATGGGATTAGAACAATATGAGACAAAAATCAGAAAAAGAATACTTCAACTAAAATCTGAAAAGAAAAGCACAGAAGACGATAAGCAAAAAAACAGAATTGAAAAAGAGATTTTGTTTTTAAAAACAAAGCTCATCAACAATACTGATAATGCAGTTTATAACTACTTAACAAATAGGGTAAGCAAGCATAATGTAGTTAATATGAATAGAGTTAAAAAAACACAAAAAGCAATAGCTGAAGAGTTGGGGCTTGATGCAACAGTGGTTTCAAAGTCTTTCAAAAAACTAAAGGAATTACATATAATAGACTTTAAAAAATCTGGTTCAGCTTTTGAAAGAATTGAAATTTCTCCTCGCATTTTGTGGAAGAAGGATGTTAATTTCCACAGAAAAGTGATTGGGGAATTAGACAACTTTGGCGGGAATGCTAATTTTAGAAAAGACCCGTTTGATGTTGATTCAGACTATTTGAAGCCACCTGAAAAAAAGAAAGCAGCATAGGAGGGCGATATGGAAAATATGCTTTGCGATTTATTCAGTGGAAATCCAAGCGATACCGCCAAAGTCATAGAGGGCGGTATAGTGCTGAAGGTGGAAGGTAATGGCTTCGTGTATTACAACAAGCAAGCCATTCTTGAAAGCAAAAATGAGTTATTGAAAGCGGAAATACTTAACATAAGGGGCGAATAATGCCCCTTTTACATTGAAAAGCCTTTGTCGTTTTTTAGGCTTTTCTTCTTGGCCTTTATTTTAAGCGAGTCGTTAATCTCTCTAATTAGTTCAACAAATAGGTTGAATGGGTTAGATGTGCTTCTAAACTTCTCGACATTTCGTTCAAATCTTTTGAAACTGCCATTTTGAAGTCGTTCAGCTTGTTCTCGTAAAGCATTGTGGCTTTCGAGAAAAGCTCGTTCGTTTCTGTCAATTCTTGACTCAATGCTTGATTCTCTTCTTCTAGTTTCTTCATTCTCGCTTCTTGATTCATTATGAAGTTTGAAATCATTTCTTTGATGTGCTGTTCCATAGCCATTCTCCTTGTTATATTTGCTTATAAGGTATTTTCTTTTTTCATCCATTTTCTCTTCGTATATTTCTTTTTGTTTGTTTATTTTTTCAAGTCGCTCTTCTTCGTATCTTCTCATGAGTTCATTTCTGTAATCTTCGCTTGAAAAGTGCTTGTAGTCCGCTCCCTCTTCGAAGATAGCCCCTGCAAGTCTTGCAGGTTTGCCAGTTTCGGGATTTATAACTGAAATAGACTTCTTTGTGGCTCTTGAAACTTTATATTCTGTCGTGTTTAGCGAGTCGATAAGTTCGTCCCTGTTTTTGTAAAATCCGTCTTCAACAAGTTGGGAAATATATTCAGTCAAAGCCTTTTTGAAATGCCTTCTGCTACTCTCTGGGCTGGCTCCATCAACTGGCTTGTATTCATTAAAAAACTCAGGTGTTGATGCCCTTTTCTTGTCTGGGGTCCCAGGGTCGCTTAAATCATACTCGTGGTTGATTATGTTTTTAAAAGCATTGACTCGCTGTAGGTCGTCTTTATGAAAATAAGGATTTAATCGCTTTCCGCTTCTAAGTTCTTCTTTTGCAAATATGAAGTTTAATTCAATATTGCTTTTGTCTTCATGAAGAATCCAAACACCGCAATACTGGTCCTTGTCGAGACCTGGGAAAAGGGTTTCTTCAAATCTTTCCATTATATCTTTAAGTATTTTATCTACTGCTTGATTACTTCCGTGCTTCTCAACTAGCTGTTCTCTCGTTTCCTCGAAATACAAGCCACCGCTCGTATACTGACCGGCTCTATTGCCAAAACCCACAATCTGCTCGAATTCATCGGGCGAACCAGCTAGCAGAAGGGGCTTAAAAGCTCGCTCACGGCCTTTATGGTCTTTGTTGCCTAGCAGATAGCCTGTGGCACCTTTCGCCGCCCTGAGCGGGTTTTTAGGGACACCTCGCTTTTGTTTTCTAAACTTAACTATCATTTGACACTTCCTTGTGTTGCTGTTGCTCCTTGAGTTTTTCTGTTTCTGCTCTTATGCCGTGAAGAACATCAATCAATTCCAATACGTTAATAGCATCTCCAGCTTTAGCTGTGCTATTAACTTGTTTGGCAATTTGATTTAAGTTGTTGCCGATTCTTGCTATACCCCTTATTAAAGCAGGGTCCGCTCTTTGAGTTTTTCGACCACCCTTATGTGATTTTGAAACAGTTAAGGCTGACTCCCTAAAAATGTCAGCCATAGGTTTACCGTATAGGTAAGCCAGTTCTTTAATTTTTTTATACTCAATATCATTCACACGAACCTTCATTTCAATGGTTCGCTTTAGTTGGTTTTTGTTTTTATCAATAACGTCCATGTCATTTCTCCTTTATTATTTTTTTGGTTTTGGGGGATTGAAGGGGGCTTGCCCCCTCACCAGCAGTGTAGTCCCCGGAGGGGACGGAGCGGTGTGCTGGCTTAAAACCACTCACCAATAACTACATTATAACATACAACTTAATTATAAGCCTGTTAAGTATCTCTCAGTGGACTTGAGGTTTGGTCAATGGTATATTTACTAATCAAAACTGGAGGGTGTGGCCAATGTCAGATAACAAAAGAGTGGGCTTGATAATAATTATTGTTTCAGGTTTTTCGATTTTTGCTTGGTTGCTTCTTTCTTCAAATTATTATCCTGACATTGGATTGTTAGCTAGCCTTTATTATGGTATGGACTTGCTTTCGATTAACTTTGATCGCCCTTTTTTCCATGAAACTTTTCTATGCGACACTTCAAGCTTTCGCCCTGACTGTTTTTCTTTAATCGTAAAAGCAAAGTATATGATACTTCTCTCGCTTTGTTGTATGTGCTATGGGGCTCTCGTCTATAAGGGCCTAGTAAAATACCCTAAGTTCTCAAAAGATAATGCGGAAAATAAAAAATAACCGAGTCAATATTATGAATACAACCACTTTGCAGAAAAACATAAATAAATTAGCCGTTCCCACCCAAGAGTGCCTAGCTAAAAAAATCGACATCCCTGGCATAGACCAACGTTATATAAGCTATGTGGTCTGTGGCCAGAAAAGCTTTTCTAATAAAATTACGAGGGAGATAGAAAAGAGATTGCTCATCCCTGCCGGCTGGCTTGACCGCTACCTGTTTAATTACAAAACCATACCACTGTTAAATAAATACAGAAGCCTTGATGAAAAATCACGATTACTATTTGACGAGCTTTCTCTTCATATGATTGAAAATGAAAAAAGTTAAAAGCCGACCAGATTATACAATGGGCGAGTTATAGGTTTGGTAGAGTTTCTATTGCATCCCGCTTTTGTTTGGCACTCGCCCCTTCGCTATATATATCAAATGTGACAGTGCCCGTTTCGTGACCAACTATTGATGCAATAACAAGGGGCTTAACGTCGTTATGCTGTAATGACGTGATGACAGTTTTTCGGATACTGTGAAATACATAGCGAGTATCATAGCCAAGGTCTCGCTTGATTCGTCCAAATGCCTTACTGATTGAGTCCGAGCGGATGCCGTATTGATTACCCCCAGAGCTATGGATTAAATAACCACCATCGTCGGCATTTTTAACTAACTGATCAATCAGCGATTTAAGGCTTGGATGGATTGGAATTTTTCTGATGCTCGCATCTGTCTTGCCTTCCTCAATATACAGGCTTAAAACCCCATTTTCAGCCACAATATGGTTTTTTGTTAGCCTACATATTTCTTCGATACGACAACCTGTTAAACCGGCGATTTTTATAGCATAAGCGACCTGATGCTTTCGCTTCGATATAGCGAACTCATACAATTTCTTGACCTCTTCAGTTTTGAAGGCTAGTCGTTTCTCTTCCTTCTTTTTGCCTTTCTTCTTATCATTTGGCAACTCGTGCCCTAAGAACGGGTTGTCTCTTGTGTCATATCGACTTTTATAGTCTTTGTCGTATTTTGAAGCCCACTTGTGAAAGCTTGAGCCAGCATGGATGTGGTTTTTCTTTGTGCTTGTGCTTACATTCAAGCTGTCTAAAAACTGCTGGTAGCTTTCAAATGATAATTCAATCCCTTCTTTTTCAAGATAATTTTTAAGCACTTTCAGTTTGGATCTAAAAGTGTCAACAGTTTTTTGAGCCAGCCCTTTAATTTCGACTTGATGTTTAGCGAAAGCATCGAGCCGTTGCGAAGTGAAAGGGGATTTCGGCTTAAAGTCTTCAGGATTGTTTATTGTGCTGATTAACTCGTCAGCCTGCTTTTCACTGAATCCCTTATCTTTGAAGCCCCAGTGGTTAATGAGGTTGCGGATATCTTGGCTGATCTGCTGATATTCAAGCACAAGCTCAGCACTAGCCCGCTCATTTTCAGGGAAGCGGTTTTCTATATCATCTAGCTTATCATTCCACTTTTTAAGACCATCCGCATCATTTTCAAAAATATATACAAGATGTTTTTTATTCAGCTCGTTGTTGTTTTTGACAATTTTCTTGTTAAAGTCGATCTTGCCATAAATGTGATTCATAAGAATATCTTGATATATTCTTCTCAGCCCCAGACCTGCCGAGTGATACGAATACAACTCATTATCAAGAATGTCTTGCTCAACACCTCGTCTGGCTTGGCGGACCCGTGCCTTCCACTCACTCAGGACAGGTAGCTTTCTGATGTGTGCTTCTACTTTGTTTCCAGTCTTGAGCGATTTCGTTAGCTTCCTACGATTTCCAAATGCATGTCGCACATCAGCAGGCAGTTCGAGGCGAACATGCCAAGTGGAACCTTTCAAAACCAGATTGTCAGCCATGCGATTCCCGCTAATTTGTCCCAAAGATTTGTCCCAAAATAGCAGAAATCCGCTGTATGTCAAGGATTTCAAAGGCTTGGGTGGCGAATCGGATAGTCCCTGTCCCTCCGCCACTCACCCTTATTTTTCAGTAACTTAGCAGCGCTTAGCTAAGCTACCCAACGAACCGCCCATCGATCCGGAAACGGTATAGATGAGGCGGTTTTTTTGGCTGTGACCAGCAATACTCTTCCTCTACCCCACCAGCTCGTGGTCATAGCATGACGGATTCTGACGATTACAGCGGCCTCTCCGAGGGACACCAGGCCATCATTCGCCTACTGGCACGCCAGGCTGTCGAGGCCTACCTACAGGGCCGCACAGAGCAGCGCCCGCTGAAGTTCCTACGAACAAAAGACGTCTGCGAGAAGATCGCCTGCTCAAGATCACGGCTTTATGAGCTGCTTGACCAGGACGACACCTTTCCACGGCCCCGCAAGGACGGCGACACTCGCCAGGCGCCCATCTACTGGGTGGAACATGAGGTCGAGGAGTGGATGCTCAGGCGAATGGAAGGGTGGCCAAATTGACCACCCCTGGCGGCATGCCGAGTGCAATCAGGATGGCATGGTTGAGAGTTGATAGCTTTTACTCCCATTGAGGGAAAGGGGGGGAACCAAATCGGTTTGGCCTTGGCTACCAAGAACCCGCCTCAATTCCTGTCCCGGCGCTTCTTCTCAAGCAGCTGGGCGATGTCTGCGGCAGTGATCTTTCGCTGCGACTCACTCCACCGATCATTGCCGTGCACCTGCACAGCGTGGGATCTGATGACCGACTCTCGCCGGCATTTGGCGATGTAGGCTTCAACAGCCGCGCGCTCGAACCTGACATTGCCACCCAGCTCGACATAACCGATCTCGCTCTTGATGGCGTAGACCTTGCGAGGGCTGATGGCCAGCAGCTCAGCGACATCCTTTGCAGTCATCAGCCGATCGGTCATGGCAGGTATCTCACCTCTCGCCGAATGTGGCCCGGTGCTGGTCGAGCAGCTCCACTGTTGCCTCAGCGTGGGCCAGCAGCTGGATGCCGGCCACCAGCCGCTCACGAATGCGACCGATCGCTTCAGGATCCTCGTGGAAGGCTTGCTGCAGCTCTTGGTTGTCCACGAACTCCCCCAAGTTCTCTTCCAGCAGCCGCTTAGCTTCCACCAGGGCCGTCTCCATCCGTTGGCAGGCTGGGTATTCGGGGCCTGAGCCCATGTTTCTCTGGCACTCTTCAGAGAGTGTGTGGGTCAGCCTGGCGAGGGAAGTGAATCGTTCCAAACTGAAAATAACGCTCGCCTGCATCGGCCATGACCAGACTGAAGGCCAGCGTACATACGACGAACAAGAACGCCTTCATTCGGTGTCCATAGGCGGGTTAAATCGCCCACTCAGGCCGTAACATTGAACCATCATTCACCAGTTTCTTTCTCATACTTTTTTATAGTCAACTCTCTGAGTCTGCGTAGTTCCATGGACTTTACCTCTGTTGAATGCTTTATATTGACAGAGAATTTTGAGCCATCAGAGTTTATGTCGATGTCACGAACCCCTCGAAGCCCAGTTATCGTATCGACAAAATATTTTGCCTGCTCCAAGTCGTCAAACTCTTCGGTGTGAATAAGCGTAATCTTTGAATGGTTGCTTGAACTTAAAAAAGAGCTTACCTTATTATTAAGGAACTCCTGACGAAACATGAACTCCTTAATTTCTCGAAGCTCTTTTATAAGGAACTCCTGCGGTGTTACTTCCGTGTTATTAATCTTGGCTACTGTGAAATCGCCAAAGTGCTTCAAGAAAGGTGAGTAATCACGATCATCGATTGACTTTTGATAGGTTGCAATGATTTTGCTGGCAAGCTGTGCCTTGAATTCCACTATGCTAGGGTGGCGAAGGCTTCTTGGGTATTCTAGGTGCTCGATCGGCGAAGTGTCGAAGGAATAAGCGGTCATGTCATCTTTTATTATAATAGTGGGCTTGTCGAAAGCCAGCCTTAAACCCAGTTCGAACATTACGTTCGGGTTCTTTCCGCTGACATCACAAACTACAACAGGGTTCTCGTACAGGTTTTTTACTATTCGCCGCTGTATAACTCCCACGTCCGCCGACAAACTTACAAGATCGCCCTCAAACCCTGCCAAGGAAACAGAGTCTTTGACTATGTTTAGAACTTCCTGCCAGTGGCTTTCACCACATCCATCTATTTCGGATATTGGCATGACAATGCCGCATTTCTCTTTTTGCTCTTCAGTCGAGTTGACCTCATTGTCGCTCTGTTTGGTTGCTTTACTCATATCCCCCCCACGCGATTTTATTTCCAATGGGGGAATCATAAGGGAGGTGAGAGCGTTTCGCCATGTCCAGTCTTCTAGACTTCTTTGGTAAAGATACCCGCCACCGCCAGGAGACTGCCGTGAGGCCGGAGACGCGCGGGCTGTCGGGGTTTTGGATAGGGCACTCGCCGACTGATCCCCCTGACCCTGCCGGATCAACTGCAGATCTTTTGCATCCTGGCAGCGTGACGCTTCAAGGCTTCGCTGGGCTCACGTCTGTCGTTCGGGTGACGGCGGCCTTGGTGGAGCTGCCGCTGGCGTGCTTGCTGGCGGGTAATGGCGGCAGCCTGCACCTCACGCACTCGTCCGTGGCTCATGATTTCCACTCCATCGGTTTCCCGAAGGCGTCGATGCGTTGCGCCTTGGCCATATCCAGCCGGGCGCCTTCGACACGCCCCCGGTCCATCGTGGGCACCTGGCTGTGACGGCGCTTCATGAATGCCTCGTAGGCGGAGTCACGTGCCGCCTGAGCCTTCTCGGTCTTGTCGGTCTTGTCGGTCTTGTCGGTCTCAGGTTCGTCGTCGGTTTCTTCCTCGCCTAGCTCGCGCAGTTGATTGCGCAGCTCTCCCATTCGCCGCTTGATGGCGGAAGCCTCATCCTCTCCCTGGAAGCGTTCGACAGACTGCTCTCCAGTCCCCACCTCTTGGATCTGGCGCTTCGTGGCATCGGCCAGGGCTTCGCCTGGCTTAGGCTCAAGCGGGTGCTCGTCGGTAGTTCTGCCATAGCGACGGTCCTTGTACGCCTGGTAGATCTCGTCCCGGGTCGCTTGGACCTTGGCATCATAGGTACTGGTCATGCTGCCTGCTCCTTCTGTGCGTCCACGATCTCCCCGGGATGGCCCTGGTAGTCGTTGATATTCGAGATCCGCTCAAGTCGGCTGAGCTGGTTATGGAAGGCCGGGCTACCCGATAGGACGCGGCGAATTGCAAGGCTGCGGGGCGCGCCCATGATGGGGCACGTGGTACCGGCTTCCTTTGCGATATGCACTGCCTGAGCGGTGAGGTTGCTGGCCTGGCTGACCAAGTCGGCGAAGGCGTCGATCTCGGCCGGCAGGCGCTCGAGGATCTCCAGCATGAACGCGGCGTGCTTGCCCGCCGCCTGCATCAGCACGGCGTGCTCAGCCTTGAGGCGCTCCAGTTCGGGCTGTGCCGCGCGCTTCTTGGCTTCCGGCAGTACCTTCATCAGGGCGCTGCGCTCGGCCCGCAGGCGCTTCAAGCGGCGCTCGTCGTCGGCCTGCTGCTGCTCGATGGCGTCCAGGTCGTCGCCGTCGAGGACGGCCTGTGTCATCAGGGCCTCGTGGTCGATGTCGGCCAGGCGGCTCTCTTCGGCTTCGATCTCGGCAATACGGGTTTCGATCTCGGCAGGTGTCTGGTTCTTCACGGTTAGTACCTCGTTTCAGTGGTGGCCCTGGCTGGGCCGGTTGGTGGGGTACAGGTGGGCTACACGCTGCTCCCGTTCTTCGTTGTCCAGGCTGTAGAAGTGGCCAAGCCCCTGGCCCATCTCTGAGATATTTCGGGAGGCCTCTCGAGCAGCTTCGAGCAGCTCCAGGCGCTTGATCAGGTCACGTCTCATCGTGGCGGTCCTCTTCGTCGACCCTCTTGGCGGCCAGGCTCCACGGCGCCGGCTCGAGATCGAGATCCTCCAGGCCAGGAATGCCGCCGCGGCACTCATAGGCCATCAGGTAGGTCGCTCGCTTCACCGCGTCAGGCAGGTGCGGGTTGTCGCTGTCGTAGCGGCTCCAAGTCAGGCGCTCGGCGCCGTAGGCGAACAAGGCTATGAAGGCTTGGGCCTCATCACCGGTGAGCTCTGCTTTCTGGTCGGCCAGGGCAGCCCCTCGAGCCTTCTCCAGCGCTTCCAGGCGGCGCTTCAGGTCGGCTCTCATTCCACGTCCCTCGGGTTGCGAATCTCCCAGGTGATCGCCTGGCGGAGCCTGCCGGTATCAATCAGCGGCTTGCTTGAGCCCTTGCGCTTCACTGTTTTCGGGTCGTTGGCAGGGGAGATGCCGGCGCTGATGGCTTCCTGGCTGATCGAGGCGGCTTTTGCGCCCACTTGGTCCAGAGCCTGCAGCAGGGTCAGCTCACCGCGGGCGACCTTCGACATCAGCTGCCTGAAGACCATTGCCAGGTCTTTCCGCTTGGCCAGCAGCGGCTCCCGCAGGAAGCTTCGCTCGGGAATGTGCTTGCCGCCGAACTCATGGATGGCCCCGATCTGCACCAGGGGCGTGCCGTCCTCGCTGTTGCCCGCGTCCCGGGGGATACCGACATAGACGCGGTGCTTCTCGGTCAGGCGCTCCTGCAGCTGGCGAATCTTGCGGCTGAAGCCTTGTCCGCCACGAATACGGGAAGTGACTCTCACGAGGGCGCCCTCACGGTTGCGGCCGGCAGGCGGAGCACATCGGCAAAGCGCCGGGCTCTCGTCTGCAGGGCCTCGGGGCACTGTCCGCAAAGCGTGGCCATCACCTGGTTACCAGTTACCACCTCGAGGCGGTGGGGTTTGGTAATGGCGAGGGCGGTACCGAGGTAGCGGTGTTGGTCGGCGTGGAGCCGGGCCTTATGGTTGGGCATCGCGTTTTCCCTCCAGTAGTTCCAGGCGGCGACGGATCTCGTCTTGCTCCACCACCTTCACTAGGCTGCCGATCGCATCGATCAGAGCCTTGCCCTGGTCCGGTGGCAGCTCGCCGGCAGCAACCGAGGCGAGCACGCTCTGTGCCTGCTCAGTCAGGCTGTCGCCCTTGAGCTCGAAGCTGACAGGCTCAGAAGCGGGCTTGATGGCCGGCACCAGCCGCTCCAGTACGATGCGGGCCGCCTGCATGTCGCCTTCGGCCGCTGCTTCCAGCACTTTCTTGGCCACCTTCTCGGCGCTCCCGGCGAGGAGCCGGCGCAGCTCGTCGGCTTCGCGGGGCCGCCCCCCAGGGTTACCGGTGGCTCCCTTCTGGAATCTTCCCTTGGCGTCCCGCTTGCTCATGCGGCACCCCCTTGTCGTTCGGGCATCCGAGGCCGGAAGCAGACGATGGTGGTGGCCCAGTTGTCGCCGTGGTAGTCGCCGGTATGAATCACGGCGTGAGCGTCGTAGCGCCCGATGCCGATGGTTCCCTGGTAGCGAACCACCCGGCTGGCGAAGGCCAGGTCGCCGGTGGCGTTTTCAATGACCACCTCGTCCAGTGGGCGAACATTCGGGGCCATGAGCACGCGGACATCGAGGCCGCGCTCATGGATGACAGGCGAGCCAACCATGCCCGTCTCGGCGCTGAATCGATGCTCGACGTCGCGGGTTGCGCCGTTGATGGCGGCGATGATCCGACCGTCCTCAACGTGCCAGGTAAAGCCGTAGGTGAAAGCCATCTGGTTCAGCAGCAGCTTGGGCGGCATGCTGATGGTGCGACCGCCCATTGTCTTGGGCAGTCCGTCGAAGTCGCCGACGAACTCTACCGGCAGGCCCATGGAATCAGCGGCAGCCTGGATGAGCTCCTTCTGCGGCGTGCCGACGCCGAAAGCTCGATTGAGGAAGGCACTGTCGAATTCGCGGCCAGTGGTCGTGCATAGCAGGGTGATGTAGTTGTCTGGGCCTTCCTTGCCGATCCCGACGTTGTAGATCGTGCCGGCGAAGATCAGGCCATGGCGGGAGCGGTACCCAGCGTAAAGCCTCACCTTGTCGTAGCGGGTGTAAGCCTTCATGCGGCTGGCGTAGCCCAGTCCATAGACCGTAATCTCAGCTACTGCATAGTTGCTGGAGATGGTATTGGCCACGCGAAAGCGGATCTGTGCCGGGCCGCTGGCCACGCCGCCACCGAATCGCCCCGGGTCAAAGCCGTCGATGGTCAGCGTCTCGCCCTCGTCGCCGATCTCGAGGCGGTAGACTCTGCCGAACAGCTGCCCGCCGGTATCGAGCTCTTCCATGAAGCTCATGCCGAACCCTCGGGCCAGGTGAAGCTGCGCGCGGCCGTTCTCGCGTGCTGGCTCAGCCGGCGATCTACGGCGGCTGCCACGGCCTCAGGGTCAGTCGCTCCGTTAATGTGGAAGGTGACGCTGCCCTGGTACTGCTCGGGGAAGTGGTGCTCCAGCTGCCGGCGGTTGCCTTCACGCAGCTCCGTCCGATTGCCCTGCGGGAACAGCTCGGCGGATGAAGGCTGGTAGTAGAGCTCCTCGGGCGTAAGGTCGCCGCCGATACCACCCGGGATCTCGTTACGCAGCATCTGCTGGATAGTATCGAGGGTCTCGGGGTGAACGTCGGGTATCCAGGTATCGGCACCCAGGTCGATGCCGGACCGGGAGAGGTCGGACCACGGCAGACGTGCTGCTGGCGAGGGTCGAGAGGCAGGGCTGCTATCATCGCCGCCGATATCGCCCCCGCCCACTAGGACATCAAGCGCCGACATCTGGGTGGGGCGCGCCCCAAGGATCAAGCGCAATTGATTCAGCCACTCGACATCCTCGGGGCGAAGCTGAGGCATGCTCGGCAGGGACTGGAGAGCGTCTCGCAATGACATAGGGCCTTCTGCACCCCTGACCTCAATGCCATCCAGCATCTGGCCGAGATACTCTGAAAGCCACTCTCGCGCCTGCTCGCCGTACTTGGCGCCCAGGCCTTCCGGCCCCTGTGTCATCAGCGTAATGATGTCGTCACTGTTGTTCATCAGGAAGGCGCGGAACTGCTGAGAGGCAGCGGTAAGGTTGGGCAGTATCTCGGTGCTGATCTCGTTGGTGAAGCGCCCCATCAGGCGAGTCATTCGAGCCATCTCGTCCAGAAATTCTTGGCTGACGGTTACCATCTCGCCAGTGATCTGAGAGAGCTCGCGGGCTTCCTGGCGGTATGCCCGGATAGCGTCGGCGCCGGCGGTGAACAGCGAATGCTCGGCAATCGATCCCAGACCCAAGGCTCCGAGCGCTCCGCGGCGAGCGTCGTCTTCCATTCGTGCCGTTTCATCAGCGATCCGCTCGATTAGGTCAGCAACGTCCCGGGCCTCAGTGATGGCGGCGGGGTCCAGCCCCCAGAAGGCCGCATCGTCCAGACCGGGGATATCACCCTTCGTTACGCCATCCATCAGCTCGTTCATCTGCTGGATGATGCCGAAGGCGTCCCGGGCACGACCGCCGCTGCGCTGAGCCGCAAACCCCAGCTCATCGACAAGCTGGATGCTGACGCCCATCTGGTCGGCGAAGCGGGCCATCTCATCTTTGCTCTGAGCAAAGCCAAAGGTGAGCTGCTGCAGGCTCAGGCCGCCACCCAGCGCGGCACCGAACTGCAGGGCAGAGGAGCGCAAGCTGTTGAACAGCCCCTCGGCCTCTCGGAAAGCCTTGGCATCGCTCTCGAGACCCAGCTCGACCATGAGCTCCTGAATCTTCTCACCCATTACTCGACCCCCTCAGCGAAAGTTGCTCGGCGTTGTGCAATTGGAGAAGCCAGCCGGCGGCGTTCACGTCCCCTTGTTCAGCGCGATCTTGCAGCAGGCGCATATAGCCCTTGATCTGTCGCTGGGTCGGCTTCACCTGCTTTCCCCTGAGCCGTTTCTCCTGGTCAGATTTCATAGCGGTAACCTCCGATCACGAACCCCCGGCTGTTTGCTTCTCGGCCACCAAACCGGCGCCCCTGAAGGAATCCAGATATCCGTTCGGCTCTCTCTTCAACCTGAGCTGCGACCCGCCTCGCCTTCTGGATGTCGTGAGCTGCGGCAACTCGATAGCGGGACACTTCCTCTCTGAGCCGCTCAAGCTCACGCCTGGTTGCGCAATCCTGCTCCCAAGTAGGCAAGTCATTGCGGGCTAACAGGTCCAAAGCTTGCTCGATCATTGCAAGGGTCTCGGCACTGGATTTGGTTACAGACTACCGAGATAAGGGCTAATTAGCGTCTTTTTTGATGGGTAGATAGAAGGATTGGCATAGCCAATATGGGATGAGACCTTATGATACAAAGGATATGGGCGGATTATGCGTCCGCCACATAAGGTGGGCACGCAAAAAACCCGCCATGAAGGCGGGTTAGGGGATATGGCAATGGATCCGCTATTCAGCCGGCGTCTGCTGCTCAGTTTCGGCCGGCTGCTGCTGTGTAGGCGTATTGGTGGTAGCCGGTGCCGCTTGAGGCACTTCGATTCTCTGCTCGATGCGGTTCACGCTGTCGCGCAGCCAAGCGCTCTGATCACCTATCCAGCTGACCGCAACAGCCATTACCAAGCCCACAGCAGCGAGAACGCCGGCGACAGTGCCGATAGCTACATGAGTGGAATGGCGGCGAGTAGCTTCCGATTCCTTCGCCAGCTCGGCTCGAGCTTCCTTGAAATCTGTGTGAAGCTGCTCAGTAACCCGTTCAAACCGGCTTTCAGCTTGCTCCTGGAACCGCTGTATAGCTTCCATACGGGCATCGAGCTTGCTCTCGATCCCGGCTAGGCGTGCGTCGATGTAGCGGTCCTGGGTACTGCTCATGCTGATGGTCTCGGTTTCGCTTGTAGGATTGGGCACCTTCTTCATATTCACGGTGCTGCCATTGACCTCTACTTGCATACCGTCAATATACGCGACATCGACATGGCTCGATACCATAGCGATGCCCAAAGGCCTACCAGCATGGTCAACCAAGCTGAGCTCATGGCCTATGAAGCTATGGCCTTGCGGCTCGGCTGGCTTACTCTTCGTTATTGCCATGCTGCGTCTTCCAGGTCGTTATCCGATCGGCAAGAAAATGCATAATGTGACCGCATTTGACACATGAGACAGTGATCACTGGAACTGTGTACTGGGCAGCGGGTGCTGCCGACCTATGCACTAGCAATTCCTTTATGGCTGGATGGGTTGTGTCAGGCACGGGCATGGTGCTCTCACCTTCACCATTTTCTTCGAATGCCATAGCCGGAAAGGGTGTGAGATCTGAGCCACAGACGGAACAGCTTGGGTCAACCTGGCTGTCATTAAAAAAATCCACAACATCCTGATATGTAATCTCTTTTAGGCGCTCTGACAAGCTTTGCCTTTTCCTCTCCGACACCTTTCCTCCTGCCGCTTATCACAAGAAGTTACCAAACCCTTTGCAAGTCGAGTTTACACTGTAGCGTGCGTTGCGTCGTTGGCTTTGGGTCAACAAGTTGTGTGATGATGGCTGCTGCCAAGAAAAGCCCTTCGCAAGAGCTCCTGTTTTTCGCCTGT
>NZ_JBYCKL010000059.1:0-73079 GCF_057473365.1 Halomonas sp. TH-94 | reverse complement strand
CGGCCTGGATCGCCATGCGCCCTGCCACGGTGCTCATGGGAGCCAGCAGCGGCAGGCCGCCCTGACGGTCGGTGACGGTTTCGTAGGCGATGCAGGTGGCCCCGCTCGTCATCAGGCCGCGAGTAAGCGTTTCCTCGGCAGCCAGGTGCAGATAGGTAAACAGCGTCTGCCCGCGGGAGAGACGTGCCACTTCATCCGCCTGGGGCTCCTTGACCTTGAGGATCATCTCGGCCTCGGCCCAGAGGGTGTCCACGTTCCCGTCGAGCCGGGCGCCCGCTGCCTCGTAGTCGGCATCGGAGAAGCCCGCGCCTTCGCCGGCGCCCACCTGAACGGCCACCGAATGGCCCCGCGTCGCCAGCTCCCGTGCCCCCGTAGGAGTCAGGGCGACGCGATATTCATGATTCTTGATTTCCTTCGGCACGGCGATCTTCATGGGGCACCTCTTGGGCGTTTATTTCGCGTTGTTCGGTATACGACAAGCGCATTACAGCACAGGAAGTCGAAACATGAAGCCTGGGAAAAGAAGAACGGCAATAACCCACAAAAAGTGAATTTCTGTCAGAAAATTATCTTTTCCCAGCAAAAGATTGGCGAAAGATCCCCATCGTCACTCTTCGCTGAGGGCACCGCCATATACCTTCACGTATTCATCCGGCAATCGCCGCGGCCGCCCCGAGGAGAGTTCGATGCAGGCAAAGCGGGTGCGTGCCCGCAGCAGGGTGCGGCCATCGGCGGGCCGTAGCAGTTGGAAGCGCCGGGTCAGGGTCAGGCGGCCATCGCAACCGACGATCCAGGTGGCTAGGGCAAGGCGCTCCCCCAGAAAGGCCGGCGCCAGGTAGTCGAGCTCATGCCGATGTACGGCCATGGCCCGGTCCAGTTCACGATAGCGGGCCAGATCCAGGCCCAGATGTTCCGAGTGGGCCCAGCTCACCTGCTCGACCCAGCGCAGATACTCGGTGTTGTTGGCGTGGCCGTACTCGTCGATGGCCGAGGCGCCTACTTCCAGTTCGATGACGAACGGATCGGGAAGATCCCACTCCAGTGACATGGTGCTCTCCGTGCGGGTTCTCTCATGACGGATTCAGGCTTTCGTCGTGCCGCAACGCCAGCAGGTATCGAAGACACCTTCCAGCGTTTCGCCGCAGTTCGGGCAGTGCCAGCCCGGCATTTCGCCGGGACCAGCCATGGCTGCGTGAATCAATGCCTCGGCATGCTCGCGGTTGTGCGGTGCCACCCACACCTCGGGCTCGCACTCACCCAGCGGCAGCTCACCCGCACCTCCGCCCAGCACCATGTTGCGCAGCTCCACGGGGATGTCCGCCGCGGCCAGCACGTTGCGTACGTGACTGACCAGCAGCGCATTGGAGTGAGCGAAGACGCGTACATAGCCGCTCATTTCAATCCCGGAAGACGCGGACGCCCAGAGCTTTGAGATAGGACGTCTCCGGAATTGCCGGATGCACCGGGTGGTCGGCCGCCTGGTGGCCCTGATAAACGATCTGTCCGTGGCGGTCCTGGTGACGTACCGCACCGCGCACCACCTCCACCAGCCGCTCGGGGGCCAGGTGCATGGAACAGGAGGCGGAAAGCAGCAGACCGTCGCGCCCCAGCAGACGCATGGCCTCTCGGTTGAGCCTGGCGTAAGCGCGCTCACCGTTGGGGATATCCTTGCGCTTCTTGATGAAGGCGGGGGGATCGAGAATCACCACGTCGAACTGCTCACCGTCGGCCTTGAGCGCAGCGAGGGCCTCGAAGGCATCGGCCTCGCCTACCGCGACCTGCTCGTGAAGGCCGTTCAGGGCCGCGTTCTCGGCTACTCGCTCCAGGGCCTGGGCGCTCGAGTCGATGCACAGCACCTCGCGGGCGCCGTTGGCTGCGGCCTGCACACCCCAGCCGCCGACGTAGCTGAACATGTCCAGTACGCGCTTACCGGCGACCAGGCCGTTGAGCCAGGCGCGGTTGGCGCGGTGGTCGAAGAACCAGCCGGTCTTCTGGCCATCCACTACCGGCACATGGAAGCGTACCCCGTTCTCCTCCATCAGCACCGGGCCGTCGAGCTCGCCCTTGGCCACGGTGACCTGACGCTCGAGCTGCTCCTGGCGACGCCCTGACGAATCGTTCTTGAACACGATGACGCGCGGCGCAAGCACCTTGTCCAGCGCAGCGACGACCTCTTCGGCCAAGCGCTCCATGCCCAGGGTGTTGAGCTGCACCACCAGCACGTCGTCGAAGCGGTCGATCACGAGCCCCGGCAACAGATCGCCCTCACCGTGCACCAGTCGGTAGAACGGCTTGGCATAGAGGCGCTGACGCAGCGAAAGGGCCTGGTTGAAGCGGTGCACCAGCAGCGAGCGGTCAAGACGCATCTCAGGGTCGCGCGACACCACTCGCGCACAGATCAGCGAGTTGGGATTGACGTAGGCCACCCCCATCGCCTTGCCGTTGGCGGCCTCGACGACGACCTGAGCCCCCGGCTCCAAGCCCTTGAGCGGTGTGACCTCGATGTCCACCTCGTTGGAGTAGAGCCACAGATGGCCGGCCTTGAGGCGGCGGTCGGCGTTCTTCTTTAGGCGCAGGGTCTGGGTCATGGTTCGTCTCGTGGAATGAAGATCATTTTTGGCAGGCGGGACAGAAAACGCTGGCCCGCTGGCCCAGCGTCACCAGCCGCAGCTCGCCGTGGCAGCGCCGACAGCCCTGGCCGTGGCGGCCGTACACGTTCAGCTGCTGTTTGAAGTAGCCCGGTTCACCGGTGCCACTGACGAAATCGCGCAGGGTGGTGCCACCCTGGTTGATGGCAGCGGCAAGCACCTCCCGAATGGCCGCAGCCAGGTGCTCGTAGCGCTCGCGGGAGATGCGGCCGGCAGCCCGGCGTGGGTCGATACCGGCCAGGAACAGAGCCTCGCTGGCGTAGATATTGCCCACGCCCACGACTACCGCGTTATTCATCAAAAACGGTTTGACCGCCATGCGGCGCCCCCGTGAGAGCCGGTAGAGACGTTCGCCGTCAAAGGCGTCTGACAGTGGCTCGGGCCCCAGGTTCGACAGCCGCGGATCGAGCTCGGCACTGGCGGCCAGCCAATCGACGAAGCCGAAGCGACGCGGATCGTGGTAGCGAAGGATGGCGCCGTCGTCGAACACCAGATCGATATGGTCATGTTTCTTGGGTAGATCGCCCAGCCGGGCGATACGCAGGCTACCCGACATGCCCAGATGCCAGATCAGGCTACCCTCAGACCCGCCTTCGAAGGGCACCAGCAGGTACTTGGCGCGGCGTGTCAGGGTGCCGATGCGCGAGCCTACCAGGCGTTCGATCAAATCGTCGGGCACCGGCACGCGCAGGCGCGGCTGGCGTACGATCGCCTCGACGATCTCGCGTCCCTCCACGTGGGGAGCGATACCGCGTCGGGTGGTCTCGACTTCAGGTAGCTCGGGCATGGCGAGAAATATCCGGGAAATAGATACGCCTGAACCCGGCATTCACCGGGTTCAGGAGGACAGGTCTTGTTACCTGCGGCTGGAAACCGTCAAGTCGCCGTGGACGTGCACCGCATGGGCAGACGTCCGACCGGCTTACTTGATCTTGGCTTCCTTGTACATCACGTGCTTGCGGACGACCGGATCGAATTTCTTGAATTCGAGCTTGTCGGGGGTGTTCCGCTTGTTCTTGTCGGTGGTGTAGAAGTGGCCGGTACCGGCACTGGACACCAACTTGATCTTGTCACGCATGACTGCTTACTCCCTGATCTGGTCGCTTAGACGGCTTCGCCGCGCTTGCGAATGTCGCTGAGCACCGCGTCGATGCCCTTCTTGTCGATGATGCGCATACCCTTGGAGGAGACCCGCAGCTTGACGAAGCGGTTCTCGGACTCCACCCAGAAGCGATGGGTGTGCAGGTTCGGCAAGAAGCGACGACGGGTCTTGCGCTGGGAGTGTGAAACGTTATTACCAGTTACCGGACGCTTGCCGGTAACCTGACATACTTTGGACATGGGAGCCTCCAACCGCTTGGCCAGGTGGTCAAACCTGAGTGTTCAAAACCTGTCGGGCAAACCGGGAACGACCCCGTTGTCATTTGACCCAAGGGAATTCAAAGGCTGCACTTTATAGCAGAGTGCACCCCTACAGGCAACAAGTAGCCGCGTATTCTACACCCCTTGCCCCCTATCCCCGCAAGCTTTCATGAGCAGTCGCACTTCCACCACAAGCACCAGCGAACCGAGCGCAGCCGGTTTCTCACCTAAAGCCAGCCTCGCTCGGCGAAGGACACCACCTCCCCGTCGCCGACGACGAAGTGATCCAGCACGCGGATTTCGAACAGGCCCAGCGCCTCGCGCAGGCGATCGGTGATGCGGCGGTCGGCATCCGAGGGCTCGGCCACGCCCGAGGGGTGGTTGTGGGCGAAGATGATCGCGCCGGCCCCCAGCTCCAGCGCACGGCGCGCCACCTCGCGAGGGTAGACCGAGGCGCTGTCCAGGGTGCCGCGAAACAGCGACTCGAAGCGAATCACCCGGTGCTGGGTGTCGAGGAACAGTGCGGCGAACTCCTCATGGCCCAGGTGGCGCAGCTGTGAAGCCAGGTAGGCGCGTACCAGGGTGGGCGAGGTCAAGGCGTTACCGCGGGCGAGCTGTGCCGCCAGGTGGCGCTTGGAAAGCTCAAGAGTGGCCTGGAGCTGTACGAACTTGGCCATGCCCAGACCGCGCTCCGCACAGAACCGCGTCTGGTCGGCTTCCAGCAGTTGGCGCAGCCCCCCGAATGCCGTGAGCAGATCGCGAGCGAGGTCCACCGCCGAGCGCCCCGCCACACCGACGCGAAGAAAGATCGCCAGCAGCTCGGCATCGGATAGCGCCTCGGCCCCCAGCGCCAGCAGCTTTTCCCTCGGGCGCTCGCCCTCGGGCCAGTCGCGAATCGACATTCCCTGTCTCCTTGCTACGCTTCCTTGATTAGGTAATGCCGTCATTGTAACCGACCTTCACCAAAGGCTGCGGCTGCGCAACTTCAACGGCAGTGGTAAGGTAGGCGGTCGGATTTCAGTTCAGGAAATCGCCATGACGAGGCTGTCCGCCAATCGGCTCGCCGGCCGGCGCATTCTGCTCGGCATCAGTGCCGGCATCGCCGCCTACAAGAGCGCCCAGCTCGCCCGCCTGCTCAAGCAGGCGGGCTGCGAAGTACGCGTGGTGATGACCGCGGGAGCCCAGGCCTTCATCACTCCCCTGACGCTGCAGGCGCTGACCGGCGAGCCGGTACGCACCTCGCTGCTCGACCCCGAAGCCGAAGCCGGCATGGGGCATATCGAGCTGGCCCGCTGGGCGGACGTCATCCTGATCGCCCCCGCCACCGCCGACCTCATGGCGCGCCTGGCACAGGGCATGGCCGACGACCTGCTCACCACCTTGTGCCTGGCCAGCGAAGCCGAGAGGTTGATGGCTCCGGCCATGAACCAGGCCATGTGGCGACACCCCGCCACGCAGCGCAACGCCGCCCGCCTGAACCAGGACGGCTGGCGTCTGCTGGGTCCCGCCAGCGGCGATCAGGCCTGCGGCGATGTCGGCCCCGGGCGAATGCTCGAGCCGGAAGAGATCGTCGCAGCGCTTATCGAGCAACCCGCCGAAGCCGCGCTACCGGAGTCACCGACGCAGGCTTTGCCTGCCCAGGGCCGGCATATCGTGATTACCGCCGGCCCGACCCGTGAGCCCCTTGACCCGGTGCGTTACCTTTCGAACCACAGCTCGGGAAAGATGGGGTTTGCGCTGGCCGCCGCCGCCGTGGAGCTCGGCGCACGCGTCTCGCTGATCAGCGGCCCGGTGAACTTGGCCACCCCCGAAGGCGTGACTCGCATCGATGTTGAGACGGCCCTTCAGATGCACGAGGCGAGCCGTCGTCTCGCTGCCGACAGCGACATCTTCATCGGCTGCGCCGCGGTGGCCGACTACCGCGCCGAGGCAACCGCCGAACACAAGATCAAGAAGACCGAGGGTGAGGACGCCCTGACGCTCAGGCTGATCAAGAACCCGGACATCATTGCCGCTGTCGCCGACATGCGCGATGCGGCAGGCGGGCATCCCCTGGTGGTAGGCTTCGCCGCGGAGACCCGCGACCTGGAAACCTATGCCCACGACAAGCTGATACGCAAGCGGCTGGACATGATCGTCGCCAATGACGTGTCGGCCGCAGGCCTCGGCTTCGGCGCCGATGACAACGCAGCTCTGTTGATCTGGCGCGACGGTGAAGCCGAAGGTGGCGAAACCCTACCGCCACAGCCCAAGCTCCAGCTTGCCAGAGCCGTTCTCGAGCAGGCGTTGAGTCGCCTGGCCTCACAGCCCATACCCTGACACGAACCCAGCCAACAGCGAACCCGACGGAACGACAATGCCCGAGTCCCAGCAAGCCAGTCAGACCACACGACCGCGCCTGGAGGTCAAGCTCCTCGACGAGCGACTGCGCGACTACATGCCCCGCTACGCTACCCTTGGGTCCGCCGGCATGGATCTGCGCGCCCTGCTCGATGCACCCTTGACCCTGGAGCCCGGGCAATGCGAGCTGGTCCGCACCGGGCTTGCCATCCATATCGCCGACCCGGGGCTTGCCGGCCTGATCCTGCCGCGCTCGGGCCTGGGCCACAAGCACGGCATCGTGCTGGGCAACCTCGTGGGGCTGATCGATTCGGACTACCAGGGCGAGCTGATGATCTCGACCTGGAACCGCGGCGACACCTCCTTCGTCCTGGAGCCCTTCGAGCGCCTCGCCCAGTATGTCCTGGTGCCGGTGGTACAAGCCGAATTCGACATCGTCGACGGCTTCGAGGCCAGCCTGCGCGGCGAAGGCGGCTTCGGCAGCTCGGGACGCCACTGACATACGAGACACCCCTGCCGATCAGCCCAAGGAGCGGGACCGCCCGGCAGGGTCTACGCAACCTGGCACATGAATTCACACCTGTCTGACAAGGAACCGCTATGAGCCAAGTCAAGAACAGCACCGTACCGGCCTCTATTTTCCGCGCCTACGACATCCGCGGTATCGTCGACGATACCCTGACCGAGGCGACCGTGGAGATGATCGGCCGGGCCATCGGCTCGGAAGCCGCGGCCCGCAACGAATCCACCGTCGTGGTGGCCCGCGACGGTCGACTCTCCGGCCCGCGACTCAGCGAAGCGCTGATGCGCGGCCTGAACGCTGCCGGGCGCGACGTAATCGACATCGGCATGGTGCCCACGCCGGTGCTCTATTTCGCCACTCACGTGCTCGAAGGCACCGCCTCGGGGGTGATGGTCACCGGCAGCCACAACCCGCCGGACTACAACGGCTTCAAGATCGTGCTGGGCGGCGAGACGCTTTCCGGCGAGGCTATCACGGCGCTCTATCGGCGCATCGAGTCGGGGGATCTGACCGAGGGTCAGGGCAGCGTACGCCAGGAGGACGTGCGTGACGCCTACCTCGAGCGCATCGTCGGCGACGTCAAGCTGGAGCGCCCGCTCAAGGCGGTGGTCGATTGCGGCAACGGCGTGGCCGGCGAACTGGGCCCCAAGCTGATCGAGATGCTCGGCGCCGAGACCGTACCGCTGTTCGCCGAGATCGATGGCAACTTCCCCAACCATCACCCCGATCCCGGCAAGCTCGAGAACCTGCAGGACGTGATCCGCGAGGTGCAAGCAACCGGTGCCGACATCGGCCTGGCCTTTGACGGCGACGGCGACCGCCTCGGCGTGGTCACGCCGAGCGGCAAGCTGATCTACCCGGACCACCTGATGATGGCCTTTGCCGAGGACATGCTCTCGCGCAACCCCGGCGCCCGGGTGATCTTCGACGTCAAGTGCACCGGCAACCTGGCTGGCGTCGTCGAGCGGGCCGGCGGCACACCGGAAATGTGGCGCACCGGCCACTCGCTGATCAAGGCGCGCATGAAGGAGACCGGCGCCCAGCTCGCCGGCGAGATGAGCGGCCACATCTTCTTCCAGGAGCGCTGGTACGGCTTCGACGACGGCATCTACGGCGCCGCCCGGCTGCTCGAGATCCTGTCCAAGCAGGACGAGGATGCCGACGCCTTCTTCGCCCGCTATCCGCAGGACATCGGCACGCCCGAGATCAACGTCCACGTGACCGACGAGAACAAGTTCGACCTGGTGGCCAAGCTGGCCCGCGAGGGGGATTTCGGTGACGATGGCGTCAAGACCACCCTCGACGGCATCCGCGTCGACTACCCGGACGGCTGGGGGCTGTGTCGCGCCTCAAACACCACGCCGGTACTGGTGCTGCGCTTCGAGGGCAAGAGCGACGCGGCCCTCGACCGCATACGTAAGCAGTTCGCCGACGCCCTCCAGAAGGTCGACCCGGCGCTGACGCTGCCAAGCTGACGGCAGCGCTTCGTTCATTAAGGAAGGACCATGACCGAAACGACTCGTGACCCGCGCCTGGTAGTGGAAGTGCTGTCCGAGGCACTTCCCTACATCCAGCGCTTTTCCGGCAAGACCGTGGTCGTCAAGTACGGCGGCAACGCCATGACCGAAGACACCCTGATCGACTCCTTCGCCCGTAACATGGTGCTGATGAAGGAGGTGGGCATCAATCCGGTAGTGGTACACGGCGGTGGACCGCAGATCGGCGACCTGCTGGCCAAGCTGAAGATCGAGTCGCGCTTCGTCAATGGCATGCGCGTCACCGATTCGCAGACCATGGACGTGGTGGAGATGGTTCTCGGCGGTCTGGTCAACAAGGGCATCGTCAACCTCATCAATCAGTGCGGCGGCAAGGCCATTGGCCTTACCGGCAAGGACGGTGCCCAGATCCGCGCGCGCCAGCTCAAGGTCGAGCACAAGACGCCGGAGATGACCGCCCCCGAGATCATCGACATCGGCCACGTGGGTGAAGTCGAGCATGTCTCCACGGAACTGATCGAGATGCTCGCCGAGCGAGATTTCATTCCCGTGATCGCGCCCATCGGCGTCGATGCCAAGGGCAACAGTTACAACATCAACGCCGATCTGGTGGCTGGCAAGGTGGCCGAGGCGCTGGGGGCCGAGAAGTTGATGCTGCTGACCAACGTGGCCGGCCTGATGAATGCCGAAGGCGAAGTGCTCACCGGCCTGACCACCGCCCAGGTGGATGCTCTCATCGCCGACGGCACCATCCATGGTGGTATGCTGCCCAAGATCCGCTGCGCCCTGGAAGCCGTCAAAGGCGGCGTACGCAGCGCCCATATCATCGATGGTCGTGTACCCCACGCCACATTGCTGGAGATATTCACCAACGCGGGGGTCGGCACCCTGATCACCGATGCCGACCGCCTAGGGAACGACAACGCCTGAACGGTCCTCCGCCCGCCATCACCGGGCGGATGCCGCTGGCCATGAATAACAGAAGACAAACTCAAAAATGACGCAGGCTACACAGATGACCAGCCGGCGCGAGCAGATCCTGCAGGCGCTCGCCCAGATGCTGGAAGAAGATAGCGGCAAGCGCATCACCATCGCGGCGCTGGCGCGCCAGGTGGGGGTCTCCGAAGCCGCTCTCTACCGCCACTTCCCGAGCAAGGCACGCATGTTCGAGGGGCTTATCTCGTTCATCGAGGAGACCCTGTTCGAGCGCATCACTCGCATTCTCGAGGAGGTCCACGAGGCCGTGCCACGCTGCGGGCAGATTCTCATCCTGATACTGGCCTTTGCCGAGAAGAACCCGGGGCTCTCTCGCCTGCTCGAAGGCGATGTGTTGACCGGTGAGACCGCCCGGCTACGGCTACGTATCCATCAGCTCTTCGAGCGCGTGGAGACCCAGCTCAAGCAGGTCCTGCGCGAAGCCGAGCTGCGCGAGCGACGCCGCACCGTGCTGCCGGTATCGGCCACCGCCAACCTGCTGATGGCCGTAGCCGAGGGACGCATCTCGCAGTACGTGCGCAGCGACTTCCAGCGCCGCCCCACCGAACACTGGGACGACCAGTGGGCGCTGCTGTCGGCTCAGTTGATGCGTGAGCCCGTGACCCGCATCGCCTGAGCGCCGAACCGCGACGCAAAAAGCCCCGGCCTTCGTCAGGCCGGGGCTTTCTCGGGATTGGCAGAACGACTAGCGATCAGGCGGCCAGGGCATCGCCCAACTGCTGACGAATCTTCTTCATGGCATTCTTCTCGAGCTGGCGAATACGCTCGGCGGAAACGCCATAGACATCGGCCAGCTCATGCAGCGTGGCCTTGTCGTCGGCCAGCCAGCGCTGCTGCAGGATGTCGCGCGAACGTTCGTCCAGCGCTTCCAGTGCGAGCTTGAGACGACGGTTGGCATCGTCCTCCCAGTCGCTGTCCTCGAGCTGCACAGCGGGGTCTGAGCCGTCATCGTCGAGGTAATGGACCGGCGCCTGGTAGCTGGAATCCTCGTCTTCGTTCGGCGATCCATCAAAGCCGGCATCGTGAGCTGCCAGACGCCCTTCCATCTCGCGAACCACCTCGGGCTTGACGTCAAGATCCCGGGCGATGGCGTCGACCTCGTCGTTGTTGAGCCAGGCCAGGCGCTTCTTGGCGCTGCGCAGATTGAAGAACAGCTTGCGCTGAGCCTTGGTGGTGGCGATCTTGACGATGCGCCAGTTACGCAGCACGAACTCGTGAATCTCGGCCTTGATCCAATGGACCGCGAAGGAAACCAGTCGCACGCCCTGATTGGGGTCGAAGCGCTTGACGGCCTTCATCAGGCCCACGTTGCCCTCCTGGATCAGGTCGGCCTGGGGAAGGCCATACCCGGAGTAGCTGCGCGCGATGTGCACGACGAAGCGCAGATGCGACAGCACCAGGCGACGCGCCGCCTCCAAATCGCCTTCGTCGTGAAGGCGAAAGGCGAGTTCGCGCTCTTCCTCGGCGGTCAGCATGGGAATGCCGTTGACCGCCTGGATGTACCCGTTGAGGTCATGTCCCGGTGAGAGCTGCCCCACCGGCAGAAGACTGGTGCTCATTGCAGGTTGTCTCCCTGAAAACCTATATACAGTAAACCCGTTACAGTAAACCCGAATGTACTATGGCAACCGCTGGATTGGACGGCTAATGTTCGATTTCGTTCCCTGGCCGACGCAGCCGTAACTCCATGGCGCCTCATCTCGGCCGAACCTCCGCAAGATGGCGACTCACGGCGATCCAGGCACCCAGCCAGCCCAATAGTGTACTGCACAACAGCAGCGTTGCCGAGCCCTCCGGCCCCAGACGAGGCAGGGTGAAGGTAGCGCCGTAGCTGGCCGCCAGCGCACTGACCGGCATCGTCAGCCACTGATTGCCCAGCGCCAGCAGCCCCCAGGCGAGCAGGCCGCCACCCAGGCCGTACCAGGCACCGCTGTAGAGAAAAGGCCGCCGCACGAAGCCATGAGTAGCGCCAATCAGCATCACCACCTCGATTTCCTGGCGACGACTCTCCACTGCCAGGCGAATGGTATTGCCCACCACCAGCAGGACGCCCAGACCGAACAGCACCGCCAGGGCCAGGGCCAGGCGGCTGCCCAGCTCGGCCAGATGGCGAAGCCGCTCGAGCCAGGCCAGGTCGAGGCGCACCTCGTCGACACCGCTCAGCGCCTCGAGCTCGGAGCCAAGCTGGCGCACGGCTTCGGGCGCAGGATCGAGCGGTACCACGACGATGCTGGCCGGCAGAGGATTGTCCTCGAGCCGACCCAGCGCGTCGGCCAGCCCCAGCGCCTGCTGGAATTCAGCCATACCCTCGGCGGCGCTGACCAGCCGGGTGCGCGCCACGCTTTCATGGGCCGCCACTGCCTCGTCTATGCGACCGGCCTGGGACTCGCCGATGGCGTGATCCAGGTAGACGGTCAGCGTGGCACTCTCTTCGAGCTCGGCGTCGAGCAGCCGCGCGCTGTCCAACGCCAACCAAAGTGCAGCCGGCAACACCAGCGCAATGGCGATGGCAAGCATGGTGAGCAAACTGGCGATGGGAGCCCGCAGCAATCGATTGGCGCTGTCCAGGCACATGGCACGATGATGGCGCAGCCAACCGCGGAAACGGCTCGAGGAGCGTGTCCGCTGGCTGCGTGCACCGCGCGGCGGCGCGGGCGGTTGGCGACGGCTCGTGCCGCCCGTACGAGG
Organism: Halomonas sp. TH-94; assembly: GCF_057473365.1. Taxonomy (NCBI): domain Bacteria; kingdom Pseudomonadati; phylum Pseudomonadota; class Gammaproteobacteria; order Oceanospirillales; family Halomonadaceae; genus Halomonas; species Halomonas sp. TH-94. The sequence continues at coordinate 61,026 of NZ_JBYCKL010000059.1, read as the reverse complement.
CTGACGGCTCATGCCGCCTCCTCATCGGCCACCAGACGGCCCTCGCGCAGACGCAGCACCCGGTGACGCAGGCGAGCGATCAGCGCCAGGTCGTGGCTGGCGATCATCACCGTGGTACCGATACGGTTGAAGTCCTCGAAAAGTGCCATGATGTCTGCCGAGAGCTGCGGATCGAGGTTGCCGGTGGGCTCATCGGCCAGCAGCAGTGAAGGCTTGTTGACCACTGCCCGGGCGATACCCACCCGCTGCTGTTCGCCGCCGGAGAGTTCGACGGGCAGCGCCTTTTCGCGATGCAGCAGGCCCACCTTGTCCAGTGCGGCCCGTACTCGGCGCGCAGCCTCGCGCGGGTCGAAGCCACGAATTTCCAGCGGCAGTGCCACGTTGTGAAAAATCGAGCGGTCCAGCAATAGCTGGTGATCCTGGAACACCACCCCGATCTGGCGTCGGTAGAAAGGCACCTGACTGGGGTGAAGACGACCGATGTCATGCCCCGCTACGAGTATCCGCCCACGGGTCGGGCGCTCGAGCAGCATGATCAGACGCAGCAGCGAACTCTTGCCGGCGCCTGAATGCCCGGTGAGAAAGACCATCTCGCCGCGCTGTACGCTGAAATCGATGTTGGCCAGCGCCTCGAAACGCCCGCCGTAGCGTTTCCCCACGTGCTCGAAGAGGATCATGACGAGGCGGCGTCTCCCTCATCGCCCTGATCGAAGAGCGCGTCGACGAAATCGCGGGCCTCGAAGGGGCGCAGGTCATCCAGGCCCTCACCGACGCCGATGAAGCGAATCGGCGTGCCGAGCTGCTTGGCCAGAGCGAAGATGATGCCGCCCTTGGCGGTGCCGTCGAGCTTGGTCAGGGTGATGCCGGTGACCGGCACCGCCTCGTTGAAGGTACTGGCCTGAGACAGCGCGTTCTGGCCGGTGCCGGCGTCGAGCACCAGCATGACTTCGTGAGGCGCCCCGCCATCGAGCTTGCCCATCACCCGGTGCACCTTCTTGAGCTCCTCCATGAGGTGCCCCTTGTTGTGCAGCCGCCCGGCGGTATCGGCGATCAATATATCGACCTTGCGCGCCTTGGCTGCCGCGACGGCGTCATAGATCACCGAAGCGCTGTCGGCACCGGTGTGCTGGGCAATGACCGGCACTCGGTTGCGCTCACCCCACACCTTGAGCTGCTCCACCGCCGCGGCGCGGAAGGTATCGCCAGCAGCCAGCATCACGCTGCGCCCCTCGCGCTGGAAACGCTGGGTGAGCTTGCCAATGGTGGTGGTCTTGCCCACGCCATTGACGCCCACGACCAGTATGACAAAGGGGCCTTCGCCCTTGGGCGGCAGCGACAGCGGCGTGGCCACGGCGTCGAGCATGGTGGCAAGCTCGTCCTGCAGTGCGCGATAGAGCGCCTGGGGGTCCTTGAGCTCCTTGCGCGAGACGCGCTCGGTCAAGCGGTCGATGATTTCGGTGGTCGCTTCGATGCCCACATCGGCCATCAGCAGCTGGGTTTCGAGGTCCTCGATCAGCTCGTCGTCGATCTGCTTCTTGCCCAGGAACAGGCCGGCGATGCCCTCGGTGAGGTTGGCGCGGGTCTTGCCCAGCCCCGAGCGGATACGCGCAAACCAGCCCTGCTTCTCGGCGACGGGTTTTTCCTGCAGCGGCGTGCGAACGGGCTCGGGCTCGGGCTCGGGCTCGGGCTCGGACTGAGTGTCGGCGGGCTGGGAAACCGGGGCCAGGGCTTCTTCGCGCAGCACGGCGTTCTCTTCTTCCTGGTCGACCCCATCGATCGCTTCGGTTCGCTCACGCGCCTCATCCGCCGCAGGCCCTGCCATGGCGCGCGCCTCGGGGCTCGGGGCCTCGACGACATCAGGCTCGGCGGGAGCGGTTTCGCGGCCGTGCTGCCTGGACGCCACCTCATCCGGCGATTCGTCCCGCTCGACAGGCTCCTCCCGCGTTGCCGATTTCTCGGGCGGTGCCGACGGCTGATCCTTCGGGTCGTCTTGCTGCTGGTCCTGCTGCTTCTTGCGCTTGAAAAAACCGAACATGGGGGAATTCAGCCTCACGGGTGAATGATCGCTACATCCTAACACTGCGCATCATGACTGTGGACAAGCCGACGGGTACAATTCGCCACCATGACCCGACGCCGCCCCTCATCCCGCTCCCGCCCTGACACCCACTCACCCAAGGGCAATGGCCGCCTGCGCATCATCGGCGGCGAGTTTCGTCGCCGCCTGCTGCCGGTACTCGACCGCCCCGGACTTCGCCCCACGCCCGACCGGGTCCGCGAGACATTGTTCAACTGGCTGGCCGCGGCCACGCCGGGCGCCCGGGCACTGGATCTGTTTGCCGGCACCGGGGCGCTGGGCCTGGAGGCGCTCTCCCGAGGGGCGACCGAGGCGCTGTTCGTAGAACGTGACCCGCAGGCGGCTATGGCGCTTGGCAATAATCTGCAAACCCTGGGCGCAGGCGATCGAGGCACGGTGCACATCGGCGACGCCCTTGCTCTCGTCGCCAGCGCTCCGACGGATACGCCTCCCTTCTCGCTGGTCTTTGTCGATCCCCCTTTTCGCCAGGATCTGGCGGGGCTTTGCTGTGAGCGGCTGGAGCAGGGCTGGCTCACCGAGGATGCGTGGATTTATCTGGAGACCGAAACGGGCCTCGAAGTAGATATCCCGGAGCGCTGGTCGCTGCACCGCGAAGTACGTGCCGGCGACAGCACCGGCCGGCTCTACCGACGCCAGGTGAGTCCCGCCGCCTGAGAGCCGCGTCGCCGTTCGGCTACGCTTGCCGAGCCTCGGCCCTCGGCGTTACGCTGCGCAACGGATTCAGTGCGGGCAGGCGCCCGCCCCGGCAGGACATATTTCAGGAGAACACGATGAGCACCGAACTCTTCAACCGGCTCGAACAGAAAGTGGCCAGTGCCGTCGAGGCCCTGGAGTTGCTGAAGATGGAGGCGGAGGAGCTGCGCGAGGAAAATAGCCGTCTGAAACAGGAACGCGAAGAGTGGGAGCGTCGCCTGACCGCACTGCTGGGCAAGTTCGACGAAGTGGATGCCGAGAGAAGCTGAGCTCTCCCGCACGCGCCTAATCCTCTAGAGCCGACGCGACATCAGGACGGCATCTTCCCTGTTCGCGTCGGCTGTGTCGTTCAAGGGCGGATAATAGCCGCGCCGCCGCCCGTCCTCATCGAAACCGGCACGCCGATATAACCCGATGGCAGCCGCATTGCTCGCCCGCACTTCGAGCAGCAGCCTCTCGCTGTCCCAGCGCCGACTCTGGTCGATCACTGCCTCCAGCAACCTCAGCGCCAGTCCGCGACGGCGCATGGTGGTGGTAACCAGCATCGCCTGCAGCTCCGCTTCGAAAGGTAGCCGGACCACCACGGCGTGCCCCACCAGCGTACCCTCCAGCTCGGCACCGAAGACGCTGCTGTCGGCATCCTCAAGCGTCGCCGACAGCTGTCCGGACGACCAAGGCCATGGCTGCTGTCGCTCCAGCTCCTGCAGCTGCTGCAGATCTGCGGGTGACAGCAGCCGTATGCCGACCTCACCCATCGCTCTCGCCAGGAGCCGACCAGGCCCGCCGCCATTCCAGCAAGGTGGACCACAGGTCGCGCTTGGCCTCGGCGCTTCGAGCCAGCCCGCCCAGGGAAGGCCCCTGCCAACAGGGCAGGCCCAGCCATTCGACACTCTCTTGCGGCGCCCCCACCAGCCGTTCCAACGTGGGCTCCTGACCGAAGATCAGCACGCGCTCAGGCGACCACCCGCGCCGCCGGGTGCCTTCGATGAAGGCCCGCAGGCCCTCGCGCGCCTCTTCCAGCGGCGCCTCGGCCGACAGGCCCTCCATCGGCGGCCAGCGAAACGGCTCGAAGTCCAGCGGCTGGAGCACATCGAGCGCTGCCGCCTTCAGCAGATTGGCCAACAGCTCGGCCTGAGCGGGTTCCGGCGGCGTCTGCTGCGGCACGAATATCAGCCAGCGGCCGGCAAGGCAGGTCACCTGTAGCATGAAGCGCAGAGGCTCCTGCGCTTCGCCCACCTTCGCGGCGTCCTGAGCGCTACTGCTGCTCGCATCCCCACTCGTCGCTGTCACCTCAACCGGCGATTCGTTGGCCTCGCCCTCGGGCTCGATGCCCAAGAGTTGGCGGGCACGCCGAGGCGGCCTTGCGCGTGGGGTCTCTATGGCCGGTGGTGGCGCAGGGGCCTGGCGTTGAGCGGCTTCGGTCTCGTCCAGCAGCGCATGCAGGCGCTCCGCAGGTGGCGAGGGCGCCGGACGTTCGGGAAGGCTCCACTCGCAGGCTTCACTCTCCTTGGCGTTGGGCAGCCGATAGCGGGCCACCCAGGCCGTCAACCCCATCGCCTCGAGATACTGCAGGCGCTGTGGCTCTGTGGTCACGCGCCGGCACCGCGGCAGTCGGGCGAGTCGGGGCGCGCTTCACCGCGGGCGGCCCACTCCTGCGGCGTGTAGAGGTGCAGGGCCAGGGCATGTACCGGTCCGGCCAGCTCATCGGCCAGCAGCGCATAAATGCGCTGGTGCCGCTTCACCGGCATCAGCCCCCGGAAGTGCTCGGAAACCAGCGTGACCTTGAAATGCGTTTCGGAGTTGGCCGGCACGGCATGGCGATGGCTCTCGTTCTCCACCGTCACAAAGGTGGGCTCGAGGGCCTGCAGCTTCTCTTCGATGACCGCCTGAATGCTCATGTGGGCTCCTCGATCATGGGTATGGCGTCATTGTACTCGCTTGCTCGTTGACTGCACCCCCGCGGGGGACTTGCCGGCCGCCCCTGCCTGGGCGGCGCCAGCCGATGACATCCGCGCCAGACTGGCCACCAGAGCGAGCAGGCAAGCCAGGCAGCCGACCCACAGGGTGACCTGGACCGGCGCGTTGGCCGCCATGAAGGCGCCCACCAGTGCCACACCGAGAGACTGCCCTACGGTCCGCGTGGTGCTCAGCACGCCCGAGGCGCTGGTGCTCAATTCGCGCGGTGCACTGGTCATCATTTCGCGATTGTTGGGCGGCTGGAACAGACCGAAGCCGATGCCGCACAGCGCCGTGCGCCAGAGGCTGTCGGTCAGGCCTGCATCCATGGGTAGCACTGCCAATGAAGCCAGCCCCAACATCAGCAGCACCAGCCCCAGGCTTGCCATGACGCTGGGATTGATGCGATCGGCCAAGCGCCCCGCAATGGGTCCGACCAGCATGATGGCCAACGGCCAGGGCGTGAACAGCCAGGCGGTGTGCAGCGGCGAAAACCCCATCTCCTGCTGATAGAGAAAGGAGAGCGCAACGAAGGCGAGCCCCTGACCGACGAAAGCCAGCCCCGAAGCGGATACCGCCAGGCGAAAGCGTGCCACCCGAAACAGCGCCGGGGGCAGCAGAGGGTGGCTGGCGCGGCGCTGGCGACGCAGGAAGAGATAGCCGACCACGACGCTGAGTGTGAGCCAGGCAATGGCCTGCCACAGCGGTGCGCCATGGGCCAACGTGTCCATAGCCATGAAGAAGCTGCCGAGCATGATGACCGACCCCAGGGCGCCGCGACCGTCGAAACCGCCACGGCGCCCCTTCTCCCGGGGCAGTGCACGCCACGCCAGCCACAGCGAGACGACCCCCAGCGGCAGGTGCAGGGCAAACAGCCAAGGCCAATCCGCTACCGACAGTACCAGTCCGCCCAGTGCCGGGCCGGCCGCGTAGCCGCCCGCCACCACCAGCGCGGAGAGCCCCAGCGCGCTACCCAGCAGCCGCGTGGGGAAGATCGAGCGATAGAGCGCGGGGCCGATGGAGAGCGTGGCCGCCGCGCCCAGCCCCTGCAGGGCGCGAAATACCAGCAGCCACTCCAGGCTGCGCGAAAGCGCCGCACCCAGCGAGGCGAATACGAACAGCGCCAGACCTGCCACGTAGAGCCGGCGGCGGCTGACCATTTCACTGAAGGAGGCACACACCAGCAGGAAGGCGGCGCAGACGATCTGGTAGAGGTTGGTGACCCACACTGCCCGGGCATCCGATATCTCCAGGTCACGCGCAATGGAAGGCAGCGCGATGTTGACCATGGTGACGTCGACCACCGCCATCAGCGTGCCCAGGATCAGCGCCAGTACCGCCAGTCGTCGCTCGGGTCCCGGCAGGCCGTCATCGCCGGGTCGGGTAGTGAAGAGTCGGCTCATCCTGTTTCCATTACTGCGGGAGCGTAACGAGAAAACCGGCCGCAGCCGGTTCTCGAAGATCAACGAAGGAAGCGGATCAGTCTTGATCGGTTTCCAATAGCAGCGAATCGTCGACCTCGGAGATTTCCAACGCCGTCTCGTCGTCCAGATCGATGGCGAGATAGCTGTGCTCGATCTGCACGAAACGCTGGAAGAGCGCCCAGTCCAGGGCTTCGGGCCACTGCCGCTCATCCTCTTCCCAGGCGCGCAACTCGGTTTCGAGAATCTCCAGGTAGCGCTCCCGCACGAAGGCTTCCAGCGCCTCCGGCGTGTCCATCTCGGGAATCAGATAGACCGTGCTTTCACGCTCGACGTCGTCCAGGGTGAGGTCGTCGTCCCCCATGGTGGGTTCAAGGGCATTGATCCAGTCCACGAAGTGCCGGGTCGGCCTGACGCTCAGGGCGGAGCGGTTGAGCAGTTTCATCGCGGTCTCCTCGACGTCGAAACGGTGATCATTATGGGCGCTAGCGCCGCCGCTTACCAATACTTCCGCCGGTTGGCAGAGAAGCCCGGGCTTGATCTGTCAGAAGAGGTAACGCGACGGGGGAATGCCGGAGAGGAGGTCCGGCGCCATGGATGGCGCCGGTAGCTCCCAGGGATGGGCTCGGTGCGCCTCCTCGAAGGCATGTCCCCCGTCGCTTCAGCGGCTTGCCTGGCCGAAGCGCAGCCCCTTCATTCCACCTCAGGACGCATGGCCGGGAACAGCAAAACATCCCGGATCGAGGCGCTGTCGGTGAACAGCATCACCAGACGATCGATACCGATGCCTTCGCCGGCAGTGGGCGGCATACCGTACTCCAGCGCGCGTACGTAGTCGGCATCGTAGTACATCGCCTCCAGATCGCCGGCATCCTTCTCCGCCGCCTGGGCGCGGAAACGCTCAGCCTGATCCTCGGCGTCGTTGAGCTCCGAGAAGCCGTTGGCGATCTCGCGGCCGCCGACGAAGAACTCGAAGCGCTCGGTAACGAACGGATCGCGGTCGTTGCGCCGCGCCAGCGGGCTCACCTCGGTGGGGTAGTCGGTGATGAAGGTCGGATCCTTCAGGCGATGTTCGACGGTCTTCTCGAAGATCTCGATCTGAATCTTGCCCAGGCCCCAACCATCCTTGACGTCGATGTCCAGACGCTCGGCGATCTGCCGCGCGGCGGCCTCGTCGGAAAGCGCCTCGGCGTGGATGTCCGGGTTGAATTCGAGGATCGAGTCGAACACGCTGATGCGCTTCAGCGGCTTGCCGAAGTCGTACTCGAAGCTCTCGAGTATCTCGCCCTCGGCATTGCGTACGGTATTGACCACGGTGGTGGTCCCCAGCACCTTGAGCGAGATGGAGCGCAGCATCTCTTCTGTAAGGTCCATCAGGTCATGATGGTTGGCATGGGCCTGATAGAACTCGACCATGGTGAACTCGGGGTTGTGGCGCGTCGACAGCCCCTCGTTGCGGAAGTTGCGGTTGATCTCGAAGACCTTCTCGAAGCCGCCCACCACCAGGCGCTTGAGGTAGAGCTCCGGCGCGATGCGCAGGAACATGTCGATATCCAGCGCGTTGTGGTGGGTGATGAAGGGCCGCGCCGTGGCACCGCCGGGAATCGGCTGCAGCATGGGGGTCTCCACCTCCATGAAGCCGCGCTCCTCGAAGAAGCGACGCATGGCGCTGATCACCCCGGCGCGGGTTTCGAACACCTTGCGCGAATCGGGATTCATGATCAGGTCGACGTAGCGCTGGCGATAGCGCGCCTCCAGGTCGGTCAAGCCGTGGAACTTGTCAGGCAGCGGGCGCAGGCTCTTGGTCAAGAGCTTGGCCTCTTCCATCATCACGTAGAGGTCGCCCTTGCCCGACTTGTGCACCGGGCCACGGCCGGCCACGATGTCGCCGATGTCCCACCCCTTGATCTCCTCGAGCAGCTCTTCCGGGAGGCCCTTCTTGTCGACGTAAAGCTGTATCACCCCGCTGGGATCCTGGATCACCAGGAACGGTCCGCGCTTGCGCATGATGCGTCCGGCCACCGCTGCCGGTCGGTTCAGCGCCTCCAGTTCCAGCTTGTCCTTGTCGCCCAGTTCGGCAATCAGTTCGGCCGCCAGGCTGTCGCGGCGAAAATCGTTGGGGAAGGCGCTGCCGCCGATGGCAGCGGCGCGCTCACGCCGTGCCGCCAGCTTGGCCCGACGCTCGGCGATCAGGCGGTTCTCGTCGATCTGGGGGCTATCCGGGGAAGAGCTCTGATTTGCCATCTCGCTACCTGTTAGCAGTCACAATTGCGGTGTAGTAAACGCGGCTCGATCCGCGCGAGCGCAGCAGGCTATAGCCCTTGTTTCAAGCTGGCTTCGATGAAGGCGTCCAGGTCGCCATCCAGCACCCGGTCGCAGTTGCTCGTCTGCACGCCGGTACGCAGGTCCTTGATGCGCTGGTCATCGAGCACGTAGGAGCGGATCTGGCTGCCCCAGCCGATGTCGGACTTGGCATCCTCCGCCTCCTGCTTGGCGGCATTGCGCTTCTGCATCTCGTGTTCCCACAGCTTCGCCTTGAGCTGTTTCATGGCGAAATCGCGGTTGGCGTGCTGGCTGCGCTGGCTCTGGCAGGCCACCACGATACCGGTGGGCTCGTGGGTGATACGTACCGCCGAATCGGTGGTGTTGACGTGCTGGCCACCCGCGCCGCTGGAGCGATAGGTGTCGGTACGCAGATCCGCCGGATTGATCTCGACCTCGAAGTTGTCGTCCACCTCGGGTGACAGGAACACTGAAGCGAAGGAGGTGTGGCGGCGGCCGCCGGAGTCGAACGGGCTCTTGCGTACCAGGCGATGCACGCCGGTCTCGGTGCGCAGCCAGCCGAAGGCGTGATCGCCCTGCACGTGAATGGTGGCCGATTTGATGCCCGCCACTTCACCCGCCGACACCTCGACGATCTCGGTCTTGAAGCCGTGGTGCTCACACCAGCGCAGATACATGCGCAGCAGCATGTTGGCCCAGTCCTGGGCCTCGGTGCCGCCGGAGCCGGCCTGGATGTCGAGATAGGCGTTGTTGGCATCCATCTCGCCGGAGAACATGCGCCGGAATTCGAGCTTGGCCAGGCTCTCCTGAAGCCCGTCGAGTTCCTTCTGCACTTCGGCGACGGTGTCCTCGTCCTCTTCCATCTCGGCCAGTTCGAGCAGGTCGCGGCTGTCCGCCAGGCCCTGGTCGAGCTGATCGATGGTCTCGACGATGACCTCCAGCGACGCGCGCTCCTTGCCGAGCTTCTGGGCGTAATCCGGGTCGTTCCAGACGTTCGGGTCTTCCAGCTCGCGGGAGACTTCCTCTAGCCGATCCTTGCGTTCGGCATAGTCAAAGATACCCCCTCAGGACGTCTGTCCGCTCGGACAGGTCCTTGATGAGGTTGTGAATGGGGTTGGTTTCCAGCATGGGCTCGCTCGCCTGATTCGCTAGGGGAAATCGGCCGCCACCCGAGGCGATGAGGCCCCTTCGGCATACGGCACGGAAAAGGCGCTTATTGTAGCGAACTTGCCCGGGAGGCGCATCCTCACCGAATGGCACTGTCAGCGATCGCTTACGCATTGCCTAGCTGAAGTCTCACAGGGAAATACTGGTTAAATCTACTAAGGTGGAGGCGAGTTGGCAGTGGATTTGCCATCCAATAACAAGATACAAGGAGTAACACACTAATGATCTCGATCGATCGTCTCCGTCTCCCCCCGCTGTTCCGCACCGCCGTTCTGGCGAGCAGTCTTCTCGCTCTGCCGCTCCAGGCCGACACGCTGCGTATCGCCATCATGGGGGAGCCCGCCTCTCTCGACCCCCACAAGATCAGCGGCGTTTGGGAGAACGACGTGGCAGGCGACCTTTTCGAAGGATTGATCACCGAAGCCGCCGATGGGGAACGCATCCCCGGCGTGGCCGAGTCGTGGGAGATCTCGGAAGACGGCACGGTCTACACATTTCAGCTTCGTGACGATGCGCGCTGGTCGGACGGCGAGCCGGTGACCGCCGATGATTTCGTCTTCGCCTTCCGCCGCATCCTCACCCCGGCAACGGCCGCCGACTACGCCTACCTGCTCTACCCGGTCGAGAACGCCGAGGCGGTCTATAGCGGCGAGCAAGATCCCGAAACGCTGGGCATCGAAGCGCTGGATGACCGTACCCTGCAGATCACTCTGGAGCGCTCGACCCCCTACTTCCTCGACCAGCTCTCCCACTACACCGCCTACCCGGTGCCCAAGCACGTGGTGGAAGAGCACGGCGACCGCTGGTCGCGCCCCGGCACCATGGTTTCCAACGGCCCCTTCAAGCTACAGCGCTGGCAGTCGCAGACGCGTATCGAGGCGGTACGCAACGAGCACTTCCACGCTGCCGACAGCGTCGCGCTCGACCAGGTGATCTACTTCCCCATCGAGGAGCGCAACACCGCCCTAAACCGTTTCCGCGCCGGCGAGATCGATGTGGCGAGGGAGTTCCCGACCCAGCAGTACCGCTGGCTGCGCGACAACCTTCCCGATGCGACCCACACGGCTCCCTACCTCGGCATCTACTACTACGTGCTCAACTCACGCGAGGGCCACCCCACGGCCGATCCCCGCGTACGCGAGGCCCTGAGCCTGGCGGTGCGCCGCGAGGTGATCACCGAGCAGATCCTGGGAACGGGAGAGGAGCCGGCCTACAGCTTCGTCCCGCCCGGCGTCAGCCACTACGAGCCGGCAACGCTCGAGTTTGCCGAATTGACCCAGGAAGAGCGCACCGAACGCGCTCGTGAGCTGATGAGCGAAGCGGGCTATGGCCCCGACAACCCGCTGCAGCTGCGTTTGCGCTACAACACCAGCGAAGATCATCGCAAGGTCGCCATCGCCATCGGCGCCATGTGGGAACCTCTGGGCGTCGAGGTCGATCTGTTCAACTCCGAGGTCGCCGTTCACTATGCCGACCTGCGCCAGGGCGACTTCGATGTGGGTCGTGCCGGCTGGATCGGCGATTACAACGATGCTCAGAACTTCCTCAGCCTGCTGGAGGGCGGCGTGGCCAACAACTACGGCGCCTACCGCAACGAGGAATTCGACGCGCTGATGCGGGAGGCTGCCAACACCCAGGATCTCGACCGGCGTGGAGAGATCATGGCCGAGGCCGAACGACTGGCACTCGCCGACAGTGCCACCCTGCCCATCTATTACTACGTCTCTCGCAATCTGGTGAACCCTGCATTGCAAGGCTGGGAAAACAACATCGAGGACATCCATCGCTCGCGCTGGGTCTCCTTCGAAGAGTGATACTTTCCAAGCCTGACGAGGCCCCGGGCGACCGGGGCCGGGAGACGCCATGCTGACCTATTTCTTCAAGCGCCTGTTCCAGGCCGTTCCCACCCTGCTGATCGTCATCACGCTGTCGTTCTTCCTGATGCAGCTGGCACCGGGGGGACCGTTCGACGGGGAGCGGCAGCTGCCGGCCGAGATAGAAGCCAACCTGCGTGCGGCCTACAACCTCGACTTACCCGTATGGCAGCAGTACTTCATCTACCTGGGCAATCTGCTGCAGGGCGATTTCGGCCCCTCCTTCCGCTACAAGGACTTCACCGTCACCGAGCTGATCGCACAAGGGTTTCCGGTCAGTCTCGAACTCGGCCTATGGGCCATCGCACTGGCCATTGCGCTAGGCCTGCCGCTGGGTATCGTGGCTGCGCTACACCGTAACTCGAGCATCGACTACCTGGTGATGGGCACCGCACTTGCCGGGGTCGCCATCCCCAGTTTCGTGATTGCTCCGATACTGGCACTGGTGTTCGGCGTGCTGCTGGCTTGGCTGCCCGTGGGCGGCTGGAACGACGGCCACTGGCGCAACATGGTGCTACCGGTAGTGGCACTGTCGATCCAGCAGATCGCCTATATCGCCCGCATGAGTCGCGCCAGCATGATCGAGGTGCTGGGCAGCCACTACATCCGCACGGCACGCGCCAAGGGACTTTCCGAGCGGGAGGTGATCTGGAGGCATGCCTTGCGACCCTCCCTGCTGCCGGTGATCTCCTACCTGGGGCCGGCCATCGCCGGCATCATCACCGGCTCGGTGGTCATCGAACAGATATTCGGCATTCCCGGGATCGGCCGCTATTTCGTCCAGGCGGCGCTGAACCGCGACTACACCCTGGTGATGGGCACCGTGGTGTTCTACGGCATCCTGATCGTGCTGCTCAACCTGATCGTGGATCTCCTCTATTCCGCCCTCGACCCGCAGATTCGCTATGACGACTGAACACACCGCGACCCACCCAGGCGCCGGCGCACTGCCGGCGGGAGAAAGCCTGGGACGCGACGCCTGGCGTCGCCTGAAGCAGAACCGAGCTGCCATGGTCAGCCTGGTGCTGTTGATTCTCATCGCCACTGCCTGCCTGGTGGGGCCCTGGCTTACTCCCTGGGGGCTCAACGAGGTCAACTGGAACGCCTTCACCGCGCCGCCCAGCCTGGCGGACGGCCACCTTGCCGGCACCGATGCCAACGGTCGCGACTTGCTCACACGCACGTTCTACGGCGGTCAGATTTCGCTTTCGGTAGCGCTGGTGGCCACCTTCGTCTCGCTGGTGATCGGTGTACTGTACGGTGCCGTGGCCGGCTACCTGGGCGGCCGGGTCGACAACCTGATGATGCGCTTCGTCGACATCATGTATTCGCTGCCGTTCATGTTCCTGGTGATCCTGCTGATGGTGGTGTTCGGCCGCAACATACTGCTGATCTATGCCGCCATCGGCGCCGTGGAGTGGCTCGACATGTCGCGCATCGTGCGCGGCCAGACCCTGGCGCTGAAGCGCCGTGAGTTCGTCGAGGCGGCGCGCGCCCTGGGGGTAAGATCGCGCACGATCGTCATGCGCCACTTGATTCCCAATACCCTAGGCCCGGTGGTGGTCTACGTCACACTGACCGTGCCCAAGGTGATTCTGCTGGAGAGCTTCCTGTCGTTCCTGGGGCTTGGCGTGCAGGAGCCGATGACCAGCTGGGGCGTGCTGATCAGCGAGGGCGTGGACATGATGCAGAGCGCCCCCTGGATGCTGCTGGTGCCGTCGGTCTTTCTTGCCGTCACCCTGCTGTGCCTGAACTTTCTCGGCGATGGGCTGCGCGACGCCCTCGATCCCCGCACACGCTGAATGGAGGCCGTCATGCCGAATCCACTACTGGAACTCGACCGTCTGCAGGTCGATTTCGAGCTTCACAATGGCCGGGTGGCCGCGGTGAAGGAGGTGAGCTTCTCTCTTGATGAAGGCGAGACCTTGGCCCTCGTGGGGGAGTCCGGCTCGGGAAAATCGGTCTCCTCCACCGCCATTCTGCGCCTGTTACCGGAATTCGCTTCGACCCGGGGTGCCATTCACTGGTATGGCAGCCAAGGCAAGGAGGATCTGCTGAGCGTCAACCCGCGGCGCATGCGCCGCATTCGTGGCAACGAGATCTCGATGATCTTCCAGGAGCCGATGACCTCCCTGAATCCATTGCAGCGTATCGGTCGCCAAGTACGCGAAGTACTCGACAAACACACCACGCTCAACGGTCAGGCGGCGAAGCGGCGGGTGATCGAGCTGTTCGAGCAGGTCGGCATCCCCGAGCCGGAGCGACGGGTATCGAGCTACCCGCACGAGCTTTCCGGCGGCCAGCGTCAGCGCGTGATGATCGCCATGGCCTTGGCCTGCGAACCGCGGCTGCTGATCGCCGACGAGCCCACCACGGCGCTGGATGTCACCGTGCAGGCGCAGATCCTGACGCTGCTCAAGGAGCTGCAGAAACAGTACGGCATGGCCATCCTGTTCATTACTCACGACCTGGGCATCGTCAGGCATTTCGCTGACCGCGTTTGCGTGATGCGGCATGGAGAAGTCGTCGAGAGTGGGCCGACAAAGGAGCTGTTCACTGCGCCCCGGCACGACTACACACGAATGCTGATCGATGCCGAGCCCCATGGACGTAAGGCGCCGGTACCGGACACCGCCCCGGTGATCATGCAAGCCCGCGACCTAAGGGTCCGCTTCGCCCTGAAGAAGCGCCTGTTTCGACCCAGCGACTATTTCGAAGCCGTGCGCGGCATCGACCTGACCATTCGACAGGGCCAGACGGTGGGCATCGTCGGCGAGTCGGGCTCCGGCAAATCGACCCTGGGCAGGGCACTACTGCGGTTGCTGGCGAGTTCGGGCGACGTGCGCTTCGAGGACACCGACCTGACCCATCTGGACAGCAGCACGCTACGCCCGCTGCGTTCACGCATGCAGGTGGTCTTTCAGGACCCTTTCGGTTCGCTCTCGCCGCGCCTGACGGTGGGCGAAATCGTCAGCGAAGGGCTACGCGTGCACTACCCGGAGCTGACCCGACGACAGCGTATCGAGCGCGTGATCGAGGCGCTCGAAGAAGTCTCGCTGGACCCCGCTACCCGGCAGCGCTACCCCCATGAGTTTTCCGGCGGCCAGCGTCAGCGCATCGCCATCGCCCGGGCGCTGGTACTCAAGCCCCGCTTCCTGCTGCTGGACGAGCCCACCTCGGCGCTGGACCGCTCGGTGCAGGCCACCGTGATCGAGCTGCTGCGCAGCCTACAACAGAGGCATGCGCTGACCTACGTGTTCATTAGCCACGACCTCGCCGTGGTAAGGGCGCTGGCGGATACCGTGATGGTGATGAAGGAGGGCCGTGTGGTCGAGCAGGGCGAAACCGAGGCGCTGTTCAGCGCGCCCCGTGAAGCCTATACCCGCGAGCTGATCCGCGCCGCCTTTCTCGATCAAGCGGCCTAGCAGTAGCGGAACGAACAAGGCCCGGCAGTTGCCGGGCCTTGAACGAACGATTGACTTATATCAAGCGTTTGACTGACTCAGAAGCGGTAGGTCAACTGAGCGCCGAAACCATGGGCTTCGTTCTTGTAGTCGGCGGAATAAGTAGAAGACACGCCTTCTACTAGGCCCCCGGTGCCAGGATTGAAGACCGAATCACCTCTTTGTTGATCAACTCGGGTGCTACGCTCCGTCAAGTAGGAGTAGGCGAAGTCCAGCGTCAGATTGTCCATGGGCGTCCAACCGGCACCGACGGAGAAGATGCGGCGGTCGTCGGAAGGAATCCGTGCGCTGCGGTACTGATCGCTGGTAGGCGTAAAGTCAAGGGTGAGGCCGGCACGCAGCGCCAGCTGCGGATTGAGCTGGTATTCACCGCCGACGCCATAGGCCCAAGCGTTGGAATAGTCCTGCTGCTCAAAGGTAATGGGGGGACCATCCGCATCGTTGGGATCGACCACGCGGATTTCATCGAAGCGGCTCCAGCGGACCCAAGAGGCACCTGCCATGAGCTTCAGGCGGTCGCTCATCTGCTGGGTCACGGAGAAGTTGATCGTTTCGGGAGTTGTCAGGTCCAGTTGAGCATCTCGATTCAAACGCTCAGGGGCAAACGTATCTACAAGCCCGGAGGGATCCGTTGCACGGTAGTCCCCCGTCAGGGTGTAGCTAACCTTGGAGCGATACGTCAAACCAAAGGTAGTTTCCGGCACCGGCTGAAACATGACCCCGAGGTTGTAACCCCACGCATCGTCGTCACCCTCGATACGGGCATCGATATCAGCGTCGGTATTGTTTGGGCTAAAGGGGTTCGCCACCTGCCGGCGCAATTCACCGTCCACTCGGTTATAAGTGATACCCGCACCGATGGACCACTGATCGTTGAAGCGATAGGAGACAGTGGGCTGGGCACTGACGACGCGCAGCTCGGTGTAATTGCCCAGGTTACGTCCAACGAAACTATCTTCGTATTCGGTCTTGGAACCGAACGGCGCATAGACACCGAAACCGAAGGCCAGTTGCTCGTTGACCGGATGCGCATAGAAGGCGAAGGGAATCAGCGTGCCCGGCACCATATCGCCTTCCGAAGTACCCTCGATGGGCACAGGACCGAAACCAAAGTCTCGTGTTGCCTCGGCATTGCGGATCCGGCTATTGACGTTCAGATAGGTGCCGCCAGCGGTGATCTGCGCGCGGTCGAGGAACGACATGCCCGCCGGGTTGCCGAAAACGATGGTGGCATCGTTGACGTTGGAGCTCCGGCCCGCGTGGCCATAACCCTGGCCGCTTACGCTCTGCTCGTTGATCTGGTAACCGCCGGCGTTGGCCTGGCTGGCGAAGGCGGCGGCGGCGATGGCCACGGCCCAGGTGATCCTGTTGAACTTGTTCTGCATGTTTCGACGTCCTCTTCCAGATACGAGCTGGCGCTGGTTATTGTTCCGCTCTCAGCGGAGCGGTGCCCTACCAAGCCAGTTTTCGCCAAACCGCAGCCCGGATCAAGGCCAAACGTTCGTTTTAAAGCCTGAAAACGTCATACTTTAGTCCTGTTCAAGCGTAATTCATTGAACTTTTCACCGGGCCTACGCTTACCCGCCCCTTTTTACGGTATTCGGACAACCTGCTTGACCTTTGTGTTACCCATAGGTTTTACACTGCCAGGCATGGTCCCCAACCACAGGAGACTCTGCCATGAAGGTTAGCGAACTGGCCCGATGCGCCGAGGTCACTGCCGAGACGGTACGCCACTACACGCGCGAAGGCTTGCTGCACCCGAAGCGCGACCCGGAGAACGGCTATCAGCTTTTCACCCAGGCTGACCTGGAGCGGCTGCGCTTCATTCAGCGCGCCCGAACACTGGGATTCAGCGTAGCCGAAATCAATGAAATCCTGGCCCATGCCGACCAGGGGGATTCGCCCTGCCCCATGGTGCGCGACCTGCTGGCCAGCAGACTGCCGCAGATCCGTAACCGCATCCGCGAACTGGAAGCGCTGGCATCACGCATGGAGCAGGCGCTCGACGCCTGGGCCGAGATGCCCGACGGCACCCCTGACGGCCATAGCCTGTGCCGCCTGATCGAAAGCTTCCCCGAGGCGACGCACTCCCACTGCTCCCGAGCCGCCGAGGAAAGGCAATGAACAGCTACGAACACGAGCGCAGCGTCCCCGGCATGAACTGCCAAGGCTGCGTGAAGCGCATGCGCGAGGCGATCCAGGCCCTCGACCCTGAGGCCGAGGTCTCCGGTTTCCCCGCGGAGAAACGCCTGGTGGCAATCACCACCCTCGACGCTAGCCGACTCGATGCCGCCCTCGAGGCGGCAGGCTATCCGCCCGGGGCAGTATCCAGCGGCGAGCCCGACGAAACAGCAGACAAGACGCCAGCCGCCGCAGTCGCTTCCCGGGAAAGCGATGCTGAGCTGGCGCCGCGCCGCGAGGGCGGCGTGACCCACCGCCTGTCGATCTCGGGCATGACCTGCGCCAGCTGCGTGAAGAGCGTTGAACAGGCCCTTTCGCGCACCCCGGGCGTGGCTACCGCCTCGGTGAATTTCGGCACCCGGGTGGCTCAGGTGCATGGCCGTGCCGACACCGAGGCACTGGTGAAGGCGGTGCAGGCAGCCGGCTACGATGCCGAACCCATCGTCGACCTGCGCCAGGCCGAAGAGGCGCGTACTGCCAAGGATGCCGAGACCTATAAACGTCGGCTACGAGGAAGCGCATGGTCGCTGGCACTCGCCGTGCCGCTGATGGCCAGCATGTTCGTCTACCATCCGCACCCCATGGGCATGGGACGGCTCTACTGGCTGGTGATCGGCCTGCTGACGCTGGCAGTACTGGCTGGCCCCGGCCGGCACTTCTTCGTCAACGCCTGGAAGAACCTCAAGCATCACCAGGCCAATATGGACACTCTGATCGCCATGGGTACGGGCACCGCCTGGCTCTACTCCATGGCGGTGGTGGCCTTCGCTCCCTGGCTGCCGGCAGTGGCGCATGGAATCTACTTCGAGGCCTCGGCGATGATCATCGGCCTGGTGCTGCTGGGCAACGCGCTGGAGCTGCGCGCCCGCGGCCGCACCAGCGAGGCGCTAAAGCGCCTGCTCGACCTGCAGAGCCGCACGGCGCGGGTGATCCGCGACGGCGACGAGCGCGAGCTGCCCATCGAGGAGGTGCGTCAGGACGACCATATCCGCGTGCGGCCCGGCGAGCGGCTGCCGGTGGACGGCGTGGTGACCAGCGGCGCCAGCCACATCGACGAGTCGATGCTCACCGGCGAGCCGCTGCCGGTGAGCAAGGGCGAGGGCGACGAGGTCAACGCCGGTACGGTGAACGGCCGCGGCGGCCTGGTCTATCGCGCCACCCGCGTAGGTACCGACACCCGTCTGGGACAGATCACCGAACAGGTGGCGCTGGCGCAGAACTCGCGTCCGCCCATCGGCGAGCTGGCCGACAAGGTATCGAGCATCTTCGTGCCCACGGTGATGATCGTCGCCGTGCTCACTGCACTGGCTTGGTTCAACTTCGGCGCCGAGCCGCGGCTGATCCACATGCTGGTCACCGCCACCACGGTACTGATCATCGCCTGTCCCTGTGCGCTGGGTCTGGCCACGCCCATCTCGACCATGATCGGGGTGGGCAAGGCCGCCGAGCACGGTGTGCTGGTGAGAAGCGGCGAGGCGCTGCAAACCGCCAGCCGCCTCACCACGCTGGTGGTGGACAAGACCGGCACCCTGACCGAGGGCAAGCCACGCGTTACCGAAGCCCGCTTTCTCTCCGGCGAAAAGCGCTCGGGCGACGCGCTTCCGGACGACGAGACGCTGCTGCTGGGGCTGGTGGCGGCGCTGGAGCGCGGCTCCGAGCACCCCTTGGCAGCCGCCCTTTTGACGCACGCCGAACAGGCCGGCGCCGAGGCCGCGGACATCAGCGACTTCGACAGCGTCACCGGGGGCGGCGTCAAGGCCACCGGGCCTGGCGGCGAAGCTCTACTGCTGGGCAATGCGCGACTGCTGCGCGAGGCCGGTATCGACCTCACCGCCGGCAATGAGCTTGCCGGCGAACTGGAGCGCAAGGCACGCACCGTGGTCTATCTCGCCGTGGCGGGAAGACTCGCCGCGCTGTTCGGTATCAGCGATCCGCTGCGGGCCGATACCGTGGCGGCGGTCAAGCGGCTTCAGGCCGATGGTCTCAAAGTGGTGATGCTCACCGGTGACAACGAGCACACCGCGGCGGCCATCGCCCGCGAGGTCGGCATCGACGACTTCCGCGCCGGGCTTCTGCCCGAGGACAAGCATGCCGAGATAGAGCGCCTGCAGCAGGCTGGTGAATTGGTGGGCATGGTAGGTGACGGCATCAACGACGCCCCGGCCCTGGCCCGGGCCAACGTCGGCTTCGCCATCGGCCAGGGCACCGACGTGGCCATCGAGAGTGCCGGCATCACGCTGATGCGCAGCTCCCTGCACGGCATTGCCGATGCCATCGAGATCAGCCGCATGACCCTGCGCAACATCAAGCAGAATCTGGTCGGCGCGTTCGGCTACAACGTGCTGTGCATCCCCATCGCCGCCGGCGTGCTCTACCCCTTCACCGGCATGCTGCTCTCCCCCATGATCGCAGGCGCGGCCATGTCGCTCTCCTCGATCACGGTGGTCAGCAACGCCAATCGGCTGCGCCTGCTCAGGACCCGCGGCGACCACCAAGGCGAACGCCCGACGCAGACCGCGTCGAAGGAGGTACTGTCATGAGCTGGATCGTCAACCTCGCGGGCCTGACCCTCATCGCCGCCATCGTATGGTGGTTCTGGTGGCGCCGCTGAGCCGGCCCACCGAGAGCACCTGCTAAGCTGAAAGCATATGGCTGAAGGGGAGTGATGCCATGCCTGGACTCAATGGCGTGCTGGAAACCGCGCTCTACGTCGACGACATGGACCGGGCGCGGGTCTTTTTCGAAGGGGTGATGGGGCTCGAGCCTTTCAACGCCGACCACCGCTTCACCGCCTATGACGCCGGTGCCGGCTCGGTGCTGCTGCTTTTCCTCAAGGGTGAGACGCTGGAAACCGTGGTGCTGCCCAATGAGATGGGAACCATTCCGCCCCACGACGGCAAGGGGCGGGTACACCTTGCCTTCGCCATCGCACAGCGGGAACTTGGCGCCTGGGAGCGTCAGCTAGACGATCACGGGGTTGCCATCGAAGGGCGCACTCACTGGCCCCGCGGCGGCAAGAGCCTGTACTTTCGCGATCCCGACGGCCATCTCATCGAGCTGGCGACGCCGGGCGTCTGGCCCAACTACTGACAAGAGCCTGCCCACCGTGCGGCCGAGCGCACACTCTTGTCAGCTCACACCCATATAGCGGCCTGGCTTGTGATTCAAGGCAATGATCAGGTTGAGCGCCACCGCCCCCAGCACCGAGAGCCCTACCCTGTCGGCCGGCAGCACCAGGAAGGCGGCGAGCATGATCAGCCCGTCGATGCCGAGCTGCACGTAGCCTGCTCGCAGGCCATAGCGCCCTTGCAGGTAGAGCGCAAGAATGTTGATGCCGCCGAGGCTGGTACGGTGGCGAAACAGCACCAGCATGCCGATACCGATCAGACTCCCGCCCATCAACGAAGCGTAGAGCGGATTGAGGGAATCGAAGCTCACCCACTTGCCGGTCAGCTCGGAGAACAGCGATACCAGCGCGATGGCGACGAAGGTACGCAGGGTGAACGACCAGCCCATGCGTTTCACCGCCAGGTAGTAGAACGGCAGATTGATCAGAAAGAACCATATCCCGAAGCGCCAGCCGGTGGCGTACTGCAGCAGGAAGGCCATGCCCGCGGTACTGCCGGTGAGCAGCAGCGCCTGGGTGTAAAAGCTGACACCGAGAGCGACGAATAGCGTGCCCACCAGCATGGCCATCAAATCTTCATAGGGACGATGGGGGTCGGTGGGGAGATCTTGTGGATCCATTCACGTTTCCTTGGACAGGAGAAGGCAAGCCAAACGGAGCGGATTCTAGCGTCTGAGCTCAAGGAAATCATTGACCGCGCTCACCGCAGCGCGGATTAGCCCGTCAGTGTTCCAGCGGTTCGGCGTACTCCACCATCAGCTGCAGCGACTCCTGACCCCGCCAACGGTTACGGCTGAGCCGGAAGGCACAGCGCAGCTTGTCGCCCATGTCGAAGGGGGGCAGCTCCCCGGGGGTGAGCGCGCGAAACCAGATCGCCTTGAGGCTCGTCACGCCCGTAGAAAGGTGCATCGAGAGATGGGTGCCTTCGGCACCTACCGAGCGCATCGACTCGATCAGGAACTCGCCATCGAACAGCGGGGCATCGAATTCACGCCCGTAGGGCCCCAACGCCTCGAGTTCGCCCAGCGTAGCCAGTTGGAACTGCTCCGGCAGAAGCGAACCGTCGGTAAGCACATGGGGGAAGAGTTCGGCACCGGCCAGTTGCTCGTCCACCGCCTGCAGGAAAGCTGCACGGAAGCTTTCCAACCGATCGGCCGGCACGCCGACCCCGGCCGCCCCGCGGTGACCGCCGAAACGCGGCAGCGCCTCGGGGGCGAGTTCGAAGGTGCGCTGCAATGCGTCGCGCAGGTGCAACGCCTCGATGGAGCGTCCCGAGCCGGTAAGCATGCCGGGGGCTGCCGCCGGCGTCAGCACCAGCGCGGGGCGCCCAAAGGACTGCACCAGGCGCGAGGCGACGATGCCCTGCACGCCCGGATGGCCGCTTTCGAGGAACACCACCAGCGCCACCTGATCGGCTTCGAGCTGCGGCATGGCCAGGGCACGGGCCTCTTCGACCATTTCCGCCTCGATCGCCTTGCGCGACTGGTTGTCGTCATCCAGCGTCTGCAGGTGGCGTATCGCGGTACTGTCATCCGCCGCCAGCATGAAGTGCAGCGCGGCGTAGGGGTCGTCGAGGCGAGAGCGGGCGTTGATCCGCGGCCCCATCTGGAAAGCCAGCGTCTCGGCGGAAAACGGTACGCTGTCCTCTCCCAGGCGTGTCGCCATGGCGCGCCAACAGGCAGCCTCCATGCGATTGATCAGTGTCAGGCCATGGCTGACCACGGCGCGGTTGGCCGGGCTCGCCCCCAGCGACACGCAGTCGGCCACGGTGCCCAGCGCCACGTAGGAAAGCCAGGCGGAAAGTTTGGGCGTCGTGGTGGAAATCGCGCCCCACTCGATCAGCACACTGCGGGTGAGCGACATGACCAGCCAGGCAACCATGCAGCCGGCAATGGTGCGGTCGGGGTATTGGCAATCGTCGCGCGTCGGATTCACCACCGCATGGGCCGAGGGCGGCGGCCCTTCCACCGGCAGGGCGTGGTGGTCGCTCACCACCACGTCGACACCCGCCGCCTTGAGCCGGGCGATGCGCGGCTCGTCGGAGCTGCCGCAGTCGGCAGTGATGACCAGGCTCGGTCGTGGCTCGAGCCCCAGGGTGCGCTCCACCAACGGCAGACTGATGCCGTATCCGTCGTGGATGCGGTGCCCGATAAGGCTGTGAAGTCGCGACTCCGGAACCCCGAAGAGCTCAACCAGGGTACGCCGGATCACCACGTGGGAAGTGATGCCATCGACATCGTAGTCGGTGAGGATGCCGATATGCTCGCCGTCCACTACGGCCTGGGCGATGCGCTCGGCGGCGCGTCGCCCGTCGGCCAGACGCTCCGGGTGCTCGAGATAGCGCAGGCTGGGCTGGGTGAGCGGTGCAAGCTCCCCGTCGTAACCGGCAAGGCGGCCGGCCAGCACTCGGGCCTGCAACTCGCTTAGCCCTTCGGCGAGCGCGCGGGCGTAGAGTGCCTGATTGCGGGGGCGCAGGAGCAGCCGCGGTTTGAGTCGGGCGTGCAGATCGGGCGGCGCGGTCGCGTCCAAGCGTGGCTCCTGTTGCATGACGGGTTTTGCGGCCGGCTCATGGTATCTCGGCGCGGCCTCTCGGGCTGCCTCGAAACGAAGGGCGCAGGGCCTATCTTAGCCGACACTGACCACCGCTCGGGCTAGCCGGCGACAGGTCTACGAGGAGGCGCTGTAAACCCATCCCTGGGCGCTACTTTTGCCATCCATGGCAAAAGACCTCCTCTTCGACCTGTCCCCTATGCCCTCGCTACCTCGGCGGGCACATTCTGGGAGTTAGCAACGCCTTCCCGGGTTGATCCGGCGCCCCTCGCCTCAGCTTCGGCCTTCAGTGCTGGCGCCGGTTCTCGGCCACGAACGCCTGCACCTTAGCCAGCTCCGCCGGCAGCACGGTGTAACGCTCCTCGCGCTCCAGCAGGTCGTCCATGTGCGGCGGCAGCGGCACACCGGGGAAGCCCGCCTTGACCACCGCCTCGGCGAACTTGGCCGGGTGGGCCGTGGCCAGGGTGATCATCGGTGTGGCGGCATCGGCCCGGGCGCGCTCGGCGGCGCGATAACCGGTAGCCGTGTGCGGGTCGAGCACCTCCTTGGTACGGTGGTGCGCTTCGCGGATCACCTCGAGGATGGTGGTGTCATCCACGCTGTGGCTGGCGAACAGCGCCCGCAGCCGCTCCAGCGGCGCCTCGGCCAGGGCCGTGGGCTCGCTCTGGAAGCGTTCGAGCAGTGCCGCCACGGCATGGCCGTCGCGCTCGTAGGCCTCGAACAGCAGGCGCTCGAAGTTGGACGACACCACGATGTCCATGGAAGGCGCCAGGGTCGCCTTGAGTTCCTGCTTGGAGAAATCGTTTTCGGAAATCGTGCGATGCAGGATGTCGTTGGCGTTGGTGGCGATGATGAACTGCTTGACCGGCAGACCCATGCGGTAGGCCATGTAGCCGGCGAAGACATTGCCGAAGTTGGCCGAGGGCACGCAGAAGCTGACCTGACGATGCGGCGCACCCAGCGCCACACCGGCCGCCACGTAGTAGACGATCTGAGCCATGATACGCGCCCAATTGATCGAATTCACCGCCACCAGACGAGTGCCTGTGAGGAAACCCTGGTCGGCGAAGCTCGCCTTGACCATGGCCTGGGCATCGTCGAAGTTGCCTTCGATGGCGATGTTGAAGACGTTGTCGGCAAGTACCGAGGTCATCTGGCGGCGCTGCACCTCGGAGACGCGCTTGTGCGGGTGCAGGATGAAGATATCGAGGTTGTCGCAGTGGCGGCAGCCCTCGATCGCCGCCGAGCCGGTATCGCCCGAAGTGGCACCCATGATCACGGCGCGCTCGCCGCGCTTGGCCAGGAAGTGATCGAGGATACGGCCCAGCAGCTGCAGAGCGACGTCCTTGAACGCTAGCGTCGGGCCGTGGAACAGCTCGAGCAGGAAGTGATTGGCGTCGAGCTGGTTGAGCGGCACCACGGCGTCGTGGCTGAAGGTGGCGTAGGCGTCGCGCACGATACCGCGGAACGTCTCGTCGTCGATCTCGCCGTTGACGAATGGCTGCATCACGCGAAAGGCGATCTCGGCGTAGGAGAGCCCCGCCATCGCCGCGAGATCCTCGCGCGTAAGCTGGGGAATCCGCTCCGGCACGTAGAGGCCGCCATCGCTGGCCATGCCGGTCAGGACGACCTCTTCGAAGGAGAGCGCAGGCGCCTGCCCGCGGGTACTGATGTAGCGCATGCCCTTACTCCTGCTCGTCCAGAGACTCGACGCGAATCCGCGTGACCGGCCCGGCGATGTCGGCCATCGCCTCGATCTGACGGATCGCCTCGTTCATGTGCTTCTCGCGGCAGCTGTGGGTCAGCAGGATGATCGGCACCAGCTCGCCCTCGGTGGCTTCCTTCTGCACCAGTGCCTCGATGGAGATGCCCTGCTCGGAAAGGATGGTCGCCACGCGCGCCAGCACCCCGGGGCGGTCCACCGCCAGCAGCCTGAGATAGTAGGCGGTGACGATGTCCTCCATCGGCAGGATCGGCATGCCGCCGTCGCCTTCGCCGATGCCGCTGAAGGCCAGGTAGGGCACTCGATAGTGATGATCGGTGGTGATGTCGCGGGCCACGTCGAGCAGGTCGGCGACCACCGCCGAGGCGGTAGGCTCGGAGCCGGCACCGGCACCGTAGTAAAGGGTCGGACCGACGGCATCGCCCATGATGGCGATGGCGTTCTTCACCCCGTGCACATTAGCCAGCAGCCGCTCCTTGGGAATCAGCGTCGGGTGTACGCGCAGCTCCAACCCATGCTCGGTGCGCTTGGAGATTCCCAGGTGCTTGATGACGTAGCCCAGGTTGTCGGCCTGTTGCACGTCATCGAAAGTGACTCGGGAAATACCCTCGGTATAGGCCTTTTCGAACTGCAGCGGAACGCCATAGGCGATCGAGGCGAGGATGGTGAGCTTGTGGGCGGCATCGATACCTTCGACGTCGAAGGTCGGGTCGGCTTCGGCGTAGCCCAGCGCCTGGGCTTCGGCGAGCACGTCCTCGAAGGCGCGCCCCTCTTTACGCATGTGCGTCAGAATGTAGTTGCCGGTGCCATTGATGATGCCCGCGACCCACTCGATGCGGTTGGCACCCAGCCCTTCACGCAGCGACTTGATCACTGGAATGCCGCCGGCCACGGCGGCCTCGAAGGCGACGATCACACCCTGCTCATGAGCCGCCTTGAAGATTTCGTTGCCGTGCACGGCGATCAACGCCTTGTTGGCGGTGACCACGTGCTTGCCGTTGGCGATGGCCGTAAGCACCAGCTCGCGGGGGATGTCATAGCCACCCAACACCTCCACGAGGACGTCGACGTCTGGGTTGCGCGCCACCTCGAAGACATCGCTGGTGGTCTTGATACCGGTGAGGTCGCACTCCGGGTTGGTGCTGCGCAGTGCCACCTGCTCAATGACGATCGGACGGCCGGCACGCCGCGCAATTTCGTCGGCGTTGCGCGTCAGCACGTTGAAGGTGCCGCCACCGACGGTACCCAGCCCACAGATTCCCACTCTCACCGGTTTCAATGTCCTGCTCCCCTGATAGTGTCAATGTCCAGCGTTCACGTAAAAATTGGCAGCTCTCTGTCTGCCGTCACTTGTCATTCCACTCGTCACTCAACTCTTCCAATCACTCGGCCAGACCAAGCATGTCGGCCAGGCGCTCGGCGGGTACGTAGCCCGGCACCAGCCTGCCGTCGGGCAGAACGATGGCTGGCGTTCCCTGCACGCCCACCGCCATGCCCAGATGATACTGTGACTCGACCGGATTGTCGCAGTCGCCGCTTCCCGTCAGCGCTTCCTCCCGCTTGGCTGCATTCATGGCTTCACTGGCATTGTCGGCGCACCAGATCTGCTCGAGGATACGCGCGCCCTGTGAGTTCATGCCGGCGCGCGGAAACGCCAGGTAGTGCACTTCGATGCCCATCTCGTTGAGCTTCGGCACCTCCTCGTGGAACTGCCGGCAGTAGGGGCAGGTGGTGTCGGTGAATACGAAGATCTTCGCCCGAGACTCGGCCGTGGTGCGGAACACGACCCGCTCGCTCTCGGGCACCCGGACGAGCTGCTCGGCGCGCTCGTCGTTACGCGACTGCTCGGTCAGGTTGGTCAGCCCGCCCTCGCCGTTCTCGTAGAGATCGCCGACCAGAAAGAACTTGCCCTCGGCATCGCTGTAGAAGGCTTCACCGGTTTCCAGGCGTACCTGATAAAAGCCCGGCAGTGGGGTTTCGTGAACGCTGGCCACCGGCATTTGCTGGCCATTGACTTCCAGGCGCTCTGCCAGTCGTTCGGCGCCGCTGGCCAGCGCGGCGGCAGGCAACAGGAGCGCGGCGAAGGGAACTGCCAGAGTGAACAGGGAAACGGCAAGGCGATGAGTTAACGCAGTCATGGTTCAGCCTCGAGGATGATGGTCGGCGTGCAGGGCTTCGAGTCGCGCCTGCGCAACGTGGGTATAGATCTGCGTGGTCGACAGGTCACTGTGGCCGAGCAGCAGCTGTACGACACGAAGATTGGCCCCATGATTCAATAGATGTGTGGCGAATGCATGCCGCAGCGTATGTGGCGACAGCGGCCGCATGATGCCCGCCGTGCGCGCATGTGTCTTGATCCGGTACCAGAACGTCTGGCGCGTCATACAGTTATCGCCACGCCCGGGAAATAGCGCCGGCCGTGTCACGTCGGTCATCAGCGCGCCACGGGCGCTACGCAAATAGCGTGTCAGCCAGTGTACGGCCTCTTCCCCTAGTGGGACCAGTCGATCCTTGTCGCCCTTGCCGCGCACCCGCACCACGCCCTGGCGCAGGTTGACGGCATCCACGCTGAGACCCACCAGCTCCGACACGCGCAGTCCGCAGCCGTAGAGCACCTCGAGCATGGCTCGGTCGCGCAGGCCGATGTCGGTGGCAAGGTCGGGGGCAGCCAGCAGGCGCTCCACCTCATCCTCTTCAAGGGTGTCGGGCAGGTTGGGACGCACCCGCGGCAAACGCACCTCGGCCAGCGGATCGCGAGCGATACGCCCCTCGATCAACGCCCAGCGGTAGAAGCCGCGCAGAGTCGATAGCAGCCGAGCATTGCTGCGCAGCTGGTAGCCCGCTGCGCGGCGCTCCTCGAGCCAAGTTGGCAGCAGAACTTCGTCTGGCGCGAGCAGTTCGCTGCCCGCCTCTCCCAGGCGTGTAGCCCAGGCCTCCAGATCGCGCCGGTAAGCCGCCAGGGTGTGCTCGCTCGCGCCACGCTCCAGCCACAGGGCATCGAGGAACGTTTCGATCAGGGCGAGGGCTCGGGTGTCACACGTCATGCCCTACTCTCCTTACGCTGGCACCACCCAAGACAACGAAGCCCCGCCCCGCGTGAGCGGTGACGGGGCTTGGCGACACAACGAAGTGCGAGCGGGCCGTGGCACACGGGCTCGGCCCAGGCACGCAATCGTTACGACAGCTTTTCCTTGATACGAGCAGACTTGCCGCTGCGCTCGCGCAGGTAGTACAGCTTGGCCTGGCGCACGTCACCGCGACGCTTGACCTCGATGGAGTCGACCAGCGGGCTGTAGGTCTGGAAGGTACGCTCGACGCCGACACCGTGGGAGATCTTGCGCACGGTGAAGGCGGAGTTGAGGCCGCGGTTACGCTTGCCGATCACCACACCTTCGAAGGCCTGAAGGCGCTCGCGGTTGCCCTCCTTGACCTTGACCTGAACGATGACGGTATCGCCCGGGGCGAAAGGCGGCACCTGCTTGCTCATCTGCTCGGCTTCGAGCGCCTGGATCACCTTGTTCTTGCTGCTCATGACAAAACTCCTCGATATTCGGCATCGCCACTGTCTAGAGGTAAGGGCGATGCGTGATCCCGGCGCTCGAACCTGACTCGAGAGCGCGGGAGATGGTGGGTGACGCAGGTCCACGGCTCTGTGAAGCCGGTGTCCTGCACCGCCGCCCTGCCAACCCGATAGGTGAGCTATCCGGTAGAAAGGGCGTATTCCTCGATGAACTCCTCGAGCAGCTTCTGCTGCTCGGCATTCAACGACCTGCCTTCCAGCAGGTCGGGGCGCCTCAGCCAGGTCCGCCCCAGCGACTGCTTGAGCCGCCAGCGCCGGATCTCGCCATGATGCCCGCTGAGCAGTACATCCGGTACCCGCCGCCCGTCGATCTCCTCGGGACGCGTATAGTGCGGGCAATCCAGCAGCCCCTCGTTGAAGGAGTCCTCGACCGCGGAATCATGATGTCCCAGCACACCGGGAACCAGTCTTGCCGCGGCGTCGATCAGTACCATGGCGGGCAGCTCACCGCCGCTCAGCACATAGTCGCCGATCGACCATTCCTCATCGATGTCGCTCTCCACGATGCGCTCATCGATGCCTTCGTAGCGGCCGGCCACTACCACCAGTGGCGGTCCGGCAACCAGCTCGCGTACGCCCTGCTGATCGAGCCTGCGCCCCTGGGGGGACAGGTAGATGACCCTGGGCCGCTGCCCCGTGGCCTCGCTCGCCCGCTCGCGGGCGGCATGAATGGCCGCACGCAGGGTGTCGACCTTCATCAACATGCCGGGACCACCGCCATAGGGTCGGTCGTCCACGGTGCGATGCCGATCGGTGGCGTAGTCGCGGGGGTTCCAGAACTCCAGCGCTACGCGCCCCTGGGCGACTGCCCGACCCGTGACGCCGTGCAGGGCGATGGCCTCGAACATCTCCGGGAAGAGCGATACCACGCCGACCCACATGCCCAAGGACTCGCCAGGCTGGGTATCAACCTCGGCGCTCAAAACTCCGGATCCCAGTCGACGGTCATGCTGCCGCCCGCCAGATCCACCTCGATGATGACATCGTCGGGCAGGAACGGTAGCAGGCGCTCACGGTCGTCGATGGATGGCGGAGTACCCTGTGGGTCGCCCCTGACCACCAGCACGTCATTGGCACCGGTTTCGAACAGATAACCGACGCGCCCCAGCACCGCGCCTTCGCGAGTCACGACGGTGAGCCCTTCCAGCTGGTGCCAGTAGTACTCATCGCCGGCAAGCTCGGGCAAGTCGGTCTTGGGCAGCAGAATCTCGGCGCCGGCCATCTGCTCGGCAGCTTCGCGCGAGTCGATGCTCTCCAGCAGGGCAACCAGCCCCTTGCCTTGACGCCGCCCCTGTATCAGCCGCACACGCCTCTGGACAGCACCCTGTCTCAGCACCCACTCCGGGTACTCGAGAATGCCTTCCATCGGGCTGGTGTGGGAGTAGATCTTGATCCACCCCTTGACCCCATAGGGGCTGGTCAGCTTGCCCAGCACCACATGGTCGTCGCGATGGACGTCGCGTTCGCTGCGTTCGACCTGCTCGCTCATGACGTCACCGGTACGCGACAGGCTCAGGCCTGCTTGCGGGCTTCCTTGACCAGTTCGGCCACGCGGTCGGACATCTGCGCGCCCTGGTCCTGCCAGTGAGCAATACGCTCCAGATCGACGCGCAGACGCTCTTCCTGACCGCGGGCGATCGGATTGAAGAAGCCCAGACGCTCGATGAAACGGCCGTCACGGGAGTTGCGTGAATCGGTCACGGTCAGGTGGTAGAAGGGACGCTTCTTGGCGCCACCACGTGCCAGACGAATGGTAACCATGGCGATGACTATCCTTCGGTTGAGGTTACGTTTAATACCGATATGCGCCGGACCCGGCTAACGGCCGGGTTCTCGGCATCTGCCAGGAAAGCGGGTCCGTGGACCCGCTTTCGCGTCATTCGGTCACTTTCCTTTACAGGCGTGCAGCCGGGCCGAAGCCACGGTCCTGCCATGAAGACGCAGCATTCTACGGAAATCAGCCCCGCTTTGAAACCCTTTTCTCGGGCCCCGCCGCGTAGTGGCCTTACCGCCAAGGGAAGCCGCCGGGGCC
This sequence comes from Halomonas sp. TH-94, assembly GCF_057473365.1. NCBI lineage: Bacteria > Pseudomonadati > Pseudomonadota > Gammaproteobacteria > Oceanospirillales > Halomonadaceae > Halomonas > Halomonas sp. TH-94. The sequence goes on along the minus strand of NZ_JBYCKL010000059.1, from coordinate 30,874 downwards.
ACCCATACCGCCCATGCCACCCATGCCGCCGGGGCCACCAGGACCGCCGCCGCCCATCATGCCGGACATGCCGCGCATCATCTTCTGCATGCCGCCCTTCTTGCCCGCCTTCTTCATCATCTTCTGCATTTGCTTGTGCTGCTTGAGCAGGCGATTGAGATCAGGCACTTGCAAACCGGCGCCGGCAGCGATGCGCCGCTTGCGCGAGCCGTTGATGATATCGGGCTTGCGGCGCTCCTGGGGCGTCATCGAGTTGATCAGCGCCTCGAGCTTGCCGAGTTCCTTCTCCGGGCCCGGCCCCTGAGCCAGCTCTGCCATCTGCCCCATGCCTGGCAGCTTACCGAGCAAACCGCCCATGCCGCCCATCTTCTTGAGCTGCTGGAGCTGATCGCGGAAGTCCTCGAGATCGAAGCCCTCGCCCTTCTTGACCTTCTTGGCCAGCTGCTCGGCTTTCTTCTTGTCGACGGTGCGCTCGGCTTCCTCGATCAACGAGAGCACATCGCCCATACCGAGAATGCGCGAAGCCACCCGATCCGGGTGGAAGGGCTCCAGGGCGTCGATCTTCTCGCCCACGCCCATGAACTTGATCGGCTTGCCGGTGATATGGCGTACCGACAGCGCGGCACCGCCGCGGGCATCGCCGTCGGCCTTGGTCAGGATCACACCGGTCAGCGGCAGCGCCTCGTGAAACGCCTTGGCCGTATTGGCAGCGTCCTGGCCAGTCATGGCGTCGACCACGAACAGGGTTTCCTGCGGCTGGCAGGTGCGATGCAGCTCGGCGATCTCGGCCATCATGGCCTCGTCGATGGCCAGGCGACCGGCGGTGTCGACGAGGAGCACGTCATGAAACTGGATCTTGGCATGCTTTATCGCCGCCTGGGCGATGTCTACCGGCTTCTGATCGCTGCGCGAGGGAAAGAAATCGACCCCCACCTCACCGGCCAGCGTCTCGAGCTGGTCGATGGCCGCCGGGCGATAGACGTCGGCGGAGACCACCAGTACCTTCTTCTTTTCTCGCTCCTTGAGGTAGCGGGCCAGCTTGGCCACCGACGTGGTCTTGCCCGCCCCCTGCAAGCCGGCCATCAGCACTACCGCAGGCGAACCCTTGAGCGAGAGGCCCTCGTTGGCCTCGCCCATGATCGCCTCGAGCTCCTGCTGGACGATCTTGACGAACTGCTGCCCCGGCGAAAGGCTCTTCGATACTTCCTGACCCACGGCGCGCTCGCGCACCCGCTCGATGAATTCCTTGACCACCGGCAGGGCGACGTCGGCTTCGAGCAGCGCGCGGCGCACCTCGCGCAGGGTGTCCTTGATGTTGTCCTCGGTCAGGCGTGCCTGACCCTTGATGGACTTGAGCGTATGGGAAAGGCGCTCACTGAGATTCTGGAACATATGCCACTCCGGCTGTCAGGCTGTCGGTTCGGCGCGTCGATCGCGGCGTTTTGGGTAGCACCTGCGGCAAAGCGTCACGCTCGTCGCGAATGACGCCCTTCGGCGACGGAACAGCCCGAATAAAGCGGTTTTAGAGTCTGGAGCACATTATACGCCCTGCGGCGACCAGTCTCCATGCATGCGGTCCTCGTGCACGGCTGTGCGCCGCAGCGAGGATTGGGTATAGTGGCGAGTGCAGACTCCCCATCCACTCGAGATGCACTGGCGACGGCGCACGGACGACACTGATGCAGGCGCTACCTCTGGCCATCATGGCCCTCATCCTTTACCTGGGCGCGGCCTCCTGGCAAGGCCTCACGCTGCTGCGGCGTGTACCGCAGCGGCCCACTCTGGTGCGCGCGCTGGGCCTGCTGGGCCTGCTGTTTCATCTTCCCGTGGCCTTCAAGCTGATCGATCAGAGCCCCGGCCTGATGCCGGGCCTGTCGACCAGTGCCGTGGTGCTCACCGCCATCATGGTAATCCTGCTGCTCGCCGTGAGCCTGGCCAAGCCGGTCCTCAGCGTGGCCGTGGGCCTGTTCCCCGTGTCCGGCCTGGCGCTGCTGCTGGCCGTGGGCCTGCCGAGCCCGGAGCGCACCGGCGGCATGACCCCGGGCATCGCCCTGCATGCCATGAGCTCGGCGCTGGCCTTCGCCATCATGTTCATTGCCGCCTGCCAGGCCATGCTGCTCGGGCTACAGAACCATGCCCTGCGTCACCACCGCATTCGCGGCGTGGTGCAGGTGCTGCCGCCCCTTACCACCATGGAGCGAGTGCTGTTCGAGCTGATCTGGGCCGGCATGGCGCTGCTCACCCTGTCGATCGCCAGCGGCTTCGCGTTCGTCGAGAGCATGTTCGCTCAGCACCTGGCTCACAAGACCATCCTGTCGCTGGCCGCTTGGGTTATATTCGCCATTCTGCTGATCAGCCATCATGTGCTGGGCTGGCGAGGCATGCGTGCCGTACGCTGGACCCTCGGCGGCTACGCCGTGCTTCTGCTGGCCTATTTCGGCAGTAAATTCGTGCTCGAGGTCATTCTCAACCGCACCTGAAACATAGGTCGCCTTGACACTGGCGGACCTAATCCCTACAAACGGGGCTGACACGCCAGCGAGGATTCAACCACCTTGAGCGACGACTTCCCATTGGGATTGCTGTTCAGCCTGCTTTTTCTGCTCGTCTGCCTTTCCGCGTTCTTCTCGAGCTCCGAGACCGGCATGATGTCGATCAACCGCTACCGCCTCAATCACGAGGCCAACAGCGGAGACAGCCGGGCCCGTCGTGTCCTGCGGCTGCTTGCGCGCCCGGACCGACTCATTGGCGTGATCCTCATCGGCAACAACCTGGTCAACAACCTGGCTGCCGCCATCGCCACGGTACTTGCCATTCATTTCTTCGGCGAGGTGACCGGGCCGGCCATCGCACCGCTGCTGCTGACCATCGTGATCCTCATCTTCGCCGAGGTCAGCCCCAAGACCTATGCCGCGATCAAGCCCGAACGCATCGCCTACCCCGCCTCGCTGATCCTCGAACCGCTCCTCAAGCTGCTCTATCCGCTCGTATGGCTGGTCAACGCGATCTCAAACGGCCTGCTGCGGGTGCTCGGCGTGAAGGAGATCGAGGGCGGAACCCACAGTCTTTCCCGCGACGAACTGCGCACCGTGGTGCACGAAGCGGGCACTCTGATTCCTCATCGCCACCAGGCGATGCTGCTGTCGATCCTCGACCTGGAGAACGTCACCGTCAACGACATCATGGTGCCGCGCCACGAGGTGGTGGGGATCGACCTCGATGACGAGCTGGACACCATCCTGGCCCAGATTCGCACCAGCCAGCACACTCGATTGCCGGTATTCAAGGGCGACATCAACAACATCATCGGCATGCTGCATCTGCGCAATGCCGCGCGCTTCCTGTCGCGGGCCGAGGTGACCAAGGCGTCGATCGTGCAGGAGGCCCGGGAACCCTATTTCATCCCCGAGTCGACCCCGCTGCATACCCAGTTGCTCAACTTTCAGAAGCAGAAGCGGCGCATCGGCATCGTGGTGGATGAGTATGGCGATGTGGAAGGCCTGGTAACGCTGGAAGACATCCTCGAGGAGATCGTCGGCGAATTCACCACCGACGTGGCTGGGCAGGATCAGGAGATTCATCGTCAGGATGACGGCAGCCATGTGATCGACGGCACCGCCACCATCCGCGACATCAATCGTGCGCTGGGCTGGAAGCTCCCCACCGATGGCCCCAAGACCCTCAACGGCCTGATCCTGGAGCATCTGGAGGCTTTCCCCGATGGGCCGACCTGTCTGCAGATCGGCAGTGTGCGCATGGAGATCATCGAAGTTCGCGACAACTTGATCACATCGGCACGCTGCTGGCAGGCGGTTCGCGCCGGTCGTCAGCGCCAAGTCTGATCAGCGACGCGAAGGCTCGGCGATAGGCTGGACCCAACCGTCGGCCTCGGCCTTGAGGGCACGCACCTGACTCTCGAGCCGGTCACGCTGAGCCAGCCTGGGTGGGATCGGCCTGCCGAAGTTGAGCGCCACCTTGGCACGGAAGCGGCGCGGCCGCCCGGAGAGGGCCGGGCCATTGCCGTGAGAGGTCCAGGACCCCCATAGTCCGGCAAGGCCTGCAGGAATCACCGGCACGGGATCCCGGGCAAGGATCGTCTCGAGGCCGCGCCGGAAGGCGTGTACCTCGCCGTCCGGCGTCAAACGCCCCTCGGGAAAGAGCATCACCACCTCACCGCTGCGCAATGCCCGACTGACCTCGTCGAGCGCACGCCGCACGCTGCCGGGATCGCGTCGGTCGGACTCCACCGGAATCGCACCTACCAGTCGGAACAGCCAATTGAGCCAGGGCGACTCGTAAATAGGCCTGTCCATCAGAAAGCGCAGCGGGCGCGGACTCGCCCCACCAATGACCAGTGCATCCATGAAGCTGACATGGTTGCATACCACCACGGCCGCGCCTTTGGCAGGTATGTGATCGAGCCCGCGCAGGCGCAGCCGGTAACAGCAAATGACCAACAGGAAGATGAGATAGCGAATGAACGGCCGCGGTGCGCGAAGAATGCGCCAACCTGCCACCAGCACCAGCAAGGCGATCAGCCCGAAGAGGACAAGCTTCACGCGATATCGGACCTGTTATGCAGACCGGCGAGAATGGTGGCCAGCAGTTGATCGAGCAGCTCCGGCACCTCGAGCTGCTGACCTTGCCAATAGCCCAGACGCTCATTGAGCCCCAACTGCACCAGACCGTGCACGCTGCCCCACAGAGTACGCCCGAGCCGCCTGGCCTCGAGATCGCCCAGCGCCGGCTGATACTCCTTGAGGCCGTTCTCGACGCGCAGGAAGAGCGCCTCGATCATGTCGGACTGACGCTGATCCAGCTCGCCCTCCTGGGCCAGCGGATAATCGAACAGCAGCTGCCAGCGAAAGGGCTCGCGCTGGGCGAACTGCCAATAGGCCAGCGCCAGGGCGCGCATCTGTTTTTCCGGCGCAACGCCCTCGGTCAGGGGTTCGATGACCATGCGCAGGCGCGCCAGGGTTTCGATGTTCACGTGCTGCAGGAGGTTGCCGAAGCTGCCATAGAGCTTGAGCAGGGTGCTCGGGGCACAGCCCACCTCACGTGCCAGGGCCCGCAGCGAGAGCGCATGCACAGGGTTACCCTGCAGCCAGTCATCGCAAGCCGCCATGACCTGGGCATGGAGCGCTTCGGGCGCATGCTGTCGGGGACGAGCCATCGAGTTCCTCGCAGGAAGTATAAGTCTCGTGGGCGGATGCTAAGCAAGATAGCGTAGGATAGCGCACATCGAACACTGTTTTCGACCATTGCGAGTCAAGCCTTTTCAGCGCTCTTCGACTTGGCTACTCTGACGCCACCCGCCATCAGGAGACTTCATGGTCGGCCGCCTCTACGTTCCCCCGCTCGACTTGAAGCCCCTGCTGCCCGAGCTGCGCCAGGAGTCGCCGCTGCTGACCGCCATGAACCTGGCTCCCAGACGCCCGCTGTCGATCCTACGGCGGGAGGCGGACAGCACCTTCATGGGCCTCGCCTTCTGGGGCCTGACGCCTTCCTGGTTGACGGTACTCGACCATGCCCCGCACTGTGCTCGCGCCGAGTCGCTCGATGCCCGGCCCATGTTTCGTGAAGCCTTCGCTGCGCGGCGCTGCCTGATACCGGCGGGCGGGATCTACCTGTGGAAGATGCAGCCGCGCTTCAAGCAGCCGTTCCTCGTTACGCGCGTCGACCGAGGGCCGCTGCTGCTGGCAGGGATCTGGAGTCGTTACCACACGACGCTGACGGAATATGCCGACTCGATGGCACTGGTGACGGTGCCGACCAATGACTTCCTTGCCCCGCTGGGCGACAGGCTTCCGGCCATGATCGGCGCCGAAGACGCCCCGCAGTGGCTCGACCCGAATACGCCGCCCAATACCGCACACGCCCTGCTGCGTCCCGCTCCACGGGAACTGTTGGGCGCCTTTCCGGTATCAAGAAGGGTGAACGATCCTGCCAATCAGGATCCCGCCTGCGCACATCCCACAGGTCCCATGCTGCGCTGGAACGAACAGGAGACATGATGCCCAAGCCCTGCCAACCCCGCCCTCGTAACGAACGCCAGCTACTGCGCTCCTGGCTGGCCGGCGTGCTGCTGACCGGCCTGCTGACGCCTGGACTCATCCTGGCGCAGCCGACGGATGGCGCCGCCACAGACGAGGCGATAGACGAAATCGTCGAGCCTCATGTCAGTCCGCATGACAGCCGCGACTATCGAGTACTGATACTCGAGAACGGCCTGACGGCGTTGCTGGTCAGCGACGTGGAAGCCGATCGTGCCGCCGCCTCGATGAATGTCGGTGTGGGCAGTGCCCAGGATCCCGAAGACCTGGCCGGGCTCGCTCACTTCCTCGAGCACATGCTGTTCCTTGGCACCGTGCCCTTCCCCGAGGCCGATGCCTACCAAGGTTACCTGCGGCGTCACGGCGGCAGTCACAACGCCTTCACGGCCCCACAGGACACCAACTACTTCTTCGAGATCGAGCCTGCCGCGCTACCCGGCGCTCTGGATCGCTTCAGCCAGTTCTTCCTCACGCCGCTGTTCAATCCCGACCAGCTCGAGAGCGAGCGCAATATCGTGCACTCGGAGTACATGGCACGGATCCGCGACGATGGCCGCCGCGAAAACGACGTACTCAATCAGGTACTCAACCGCGAAAACCCCACCACGGGTTTTTCCGTGGGCAGCCGCGAGACGCTGGCCGACCCGGACGAGGGCGAACCCACCCTGCGCGAGCGAGTCATCGATTTCTACGAACGCTACTACGACGCCAACGTCATGCACCTTACGCTGGTCGGCCCGCAGCCGCTTGACGAGCTCGAAACGATGGTGGCAGAACGCTTCGCCGACATTGCCGACCGGGGCCTGGAACGCCCGGTGATCGAGGAGCCGCTGATCGAGGCCGAGGCCCTGCCCCGCCAGGTGGAGCTGCAGTCAGTCCGCGACAGCCGTCACGTTCGCTTCATGTTCCCGGTACCGGATCCTCTCCAGCACTATCGTCACAAGCCCGCCGACTATCTGGCCCATCTCCTGGGGCATGAAGGTGAGGGCAGCCTGTTTGCCGTTCTGCGCGATGCCGGTCTGGCCGATGGGCTATCCGCCGGGGCAGGGCGCGGCGACGAGCGTCACGCGCTGTTCACCGTCAGCGTCAGCCTGACACCGGCCGGTGCCGAGCGTATCGATGAGATCGAGGCCACCCTGTTTGCCGCCATCGAGCAGATCCGCGAACAGGGACTGGAGGCGTGGCGCTACGACGAGCAGGCTCAGCTTGCCGAGCAGCAGTTCCGCTTCCAGCAGCATGGTTCCGCCCTGCAGAGCGCCATGCGCCTGTCGATGAACCTGGCGCGGTTCCCGGTCGAGGACGTACAGTACGCCGCTTATCGTATGGATGGTTTCGAGCCCGAACTGGTCGCTGAGTATCTCGACGCACTTCGCCCCGAGTCACTGCTGCGTATCTACAGCGGCCCCGAAGTGGAGGGAGAGCACACGTCGCCCTGGTTCAACACGCCCTGGCGCGAAGTGGAGCCTGCAGCAAACACCTCTCAGCCCCTCGCGGGCCTCGCCCTGCCCGCGCCCAACCCGTTCATCGCCGAAGACCTGACACTGCTCGAGGCACAGGACGCACGCCCCTCACAGCTGCTGGAGGAGCCTGGCTTCAGCCTCTGGCACATGGCTGACGCCAGCTTCAACACACCCAAGGTCGAGTGGCGCTTCAGCCTGCAGAACCCCAGCGCCAGCAGCGACCCTCGCCACGCCGTACTCTCTCACCTGCTAGCCACCTGGCTGGACGACAGTCTCAACGAGGAGTTCTATGCCGCACGACTGGCAGGGCACGAGGTGCAGGCGTACCCTCACGCTCGCGGCATTACGCTGGCCTTTTCGGGCTGGCGCGATCGCCAGGACCGAGTCATGCACCGTACTCTCGAGCAGCTGATGGAAGGCGATATCGACGAAGCGAGCTTCGAGCGAGTGCGCTATCTGCTGCAGCGTGAGTGGCGCAACGCCCCTCAGGCGGCGCTGTTCCGTCAAGGTCACCGGACTCTGGCCGAGGCGCTGATGCGCCCTCAATGGCCGACTCAGAGCCTGCTGGAGGCCAGCCGCGAGCTGACGGTGGAGGATCTGCGCGATTACCGTGAGGCCTTCCTTGGCGAGCTGCGTTTACAGGCTCTCGCCATCGGCAATCTCGATGCCGACCTGGCCAGCCGCGAGGGGCGGCTGGTGGCCGAGATGCTGCAGCCGCAGCTCCCGCAGGACGCGATTCCCGACCTGACGCCACTGCGCATCGATGACGACCTGCCAAGGCTGCACCCGCTGACGAGCCGCGAGGAGTCGCTGGTGTTGCGTTACCTGCAGGGCAGCGATCGCTCGCTCGACAGCCAGGCGCGCCTATCGGTACTGGGCCAGGTCATCGACACGCCTTTCTACCAGCGTTTGCGCACCGAGGAGCAGCTGGGCTATGTGGTCAGCGCCGGCTATTCGCCGCTGCTCGACGCCCCGGGACTGAGCCTGCTGGTACAGTCACCCGATTCCACCAGCGGTGAAATCGAGAGCCATATCGACGCCTTCCTCGACGCCTTTGGCCAACGTCTGGCGGAAATGGACGATGCCGACCTGGCGCCCTATCGGCAAGCGGTGCACGATAGCCTGCTCCAGCGCGACACCAGCCTTCCGGGCCTGACCAACCGGCTATGGCGAGCCCTGTCGTTCGGCGACACCGGCTTCGACCGTCGTGAGCGGCTGGCTCAGCGCGTCCTGGCCGTCACCGCGGAGGACCTGCGCGAAACCTGGCCGGAGTTGATGGCGGCAGCGAGTGCCACCATTGCCTACGACCCAGGTGACGAACCCAGCGATGTCGCGGCCCTGACCCGGCACCTTCTGCCGCTACCCGAAGCCGACTACTGAACCCGGCTCATTACCAAAACAGTGCGCCCGGCCAATGGCCGGGCGCATTCGTATCCGCTGTCGACGTTCAGCCGAAAGCTTGGGCCGGCATCATCGCTTCCACGTGCATCACGAGCTCTTCGAGAATCAGGCGATCACGATCGCTCAACGCGACCTGATTGAGACGCTCGATTTCTCGCGCGAAGTCCTTCAGCGTAAAGCCGGACACGGCCGCATCGTTCATGCGTTCCCAGCGGTAAGCCTCCCAGCGTGCCTGCTCCTCACTACTCAAGGTGTCGGGATAGCTGCGCGCGCGAAAACGAAACAGCATCTCTTCCAGGCGTGGATCCTGGAAGGCGAACCGCGCATCGACGAGATCCCAGGGCGAGGCGTCGCGAACCCGCTGCATCTCACGGCGATCGGCTGGCGAGAAGAACCCGCCGCTGTAGAGCATCAGGTCCGGGTCGTGAGGGCCCTCCGGGGGCGGCTGGGCGAATACCGCGGCCACCTTCCGCCCCACATCGGGGCTGGCCATGAGACGCTTCCAGTGGGCGCGACAGGCCGCCAGATCGAGCCCCAGGCGTGAGACGATCTCGCCGTACTCTCCCTGCCTCGGGCCATCGGCGTCCTTCAGTGCCGCGCTGGGCAAGATCACCGGACTGCGATTGATATGGATGACCTTGAGCGGAATCCGCGCCTCGCCCTCGGCGAGATCGTCACTGCTGACGAAAACGCGCTGGCGAATCTGCTCGGGATCCATCTCGATCAGAGCCTGGGGGTCCACGGAGAGGTCGTAGACGATGACACCATTGGGGTTGGTGGGGTGCTCGGCAAGCGGCATCACCAGCGCACTGCAACCCCGGCTGGCGGGGTAGCGACGCGATACGTGCAGCACCGGTTTACGCCCGGGAATATCGAGACGTCTGGCCACCTCGCGCTTGCTGCGCAGCGCCAGCAAGTGATCGAACAGACGCGCATTGCGCTGCTTGAGAAGGCGCGCCAGGGCGATGGTGGCGCGCACGTCGGCCACCGCGTCGTGAGCGCCCTGATGGGCAATGCCATTGGCGGCCGTGAGGTCCTCGAGCCGGAAGCTGGGCGAGCCGTCCTCGCGGCGCGGCCACTCGATACCAGCCGGACGCAGGGCATGGAAGGTGCGCACTGCGTCGATCAGATCCCAGCGCGAATTGCCGTTCTGCCATTCACGCGAGTAGGGCTCGAGCAGGTTGCGATAGAACAGGCAGCGGCTTACTTCGTCATCGAAGCGCAGCGAGTTGTAGCCCAGCGCACAGGTGCCTGGCTCGCTCATCAGTGCGTGGATGCGACCGGCAAACTCCGCCTCAGGCAGGCCGCGCCGACGGGCCTGCTGCGGCGTGATACCGGTGATCAGGCAAGCCTGGGGCTGCGGCAGATAGTCATCGGCCGGTTTGCAGAAGAGTTCCACCGGGTCGCCGAGCTCGTTGAAGTCGGCGTCGGTGCGTATCGCGGCAAACTGCGAGGGTCGATCGCGGCGAGGATCGGCGCCGAAAGTCTCGTAATCGTGCCACAGAAAGGTCATCGGGGCGGCATCTGGCTTCGCCATGGGCGCGGTGTCTCCTGACTGCGTCCTGAGCGGCACAGCCTATCACAGCCCCGCCCGCGACTCAGCCGAGGATACGCTATGTGAACGCTCTTGCTCCTAGCTGCGCGGCAGCGTGACGTTGAGCTCCAGTACCGAACAGTTGTCTTCGCTGTCCAGGCTGATGTTGATGGCGTCGTCGTCCACCTGGACGTAACGGCGGATCACCTCCAGCAGCTCCTTTTCCAGCATCGGCATGTAGTCGGGCTGACCGCGCTGGCTGCGCTGATGCGCCACGATGATCTGCAGCCGCTCCTTGGCTACCGAGGCGGTCTTTTTGCGTTCACGCTTGAGAAACTCCAGCAACTTCACCGGCGACCTCCTCCGAACATGCGGCTCAGCAGGCTCTTCTTCTGGGTTTCGTGGAAGCGCAACGGCACTTCCTCACCCAGCAGGCGCGAGACGGTATCCATGTAAGCCTGCCCCGCATCGCTATTGTCGTCGTGGGTCACGGGCACGCCTTGGTTGGAGGCGCGCAGCACCGCCTCGGACTCGGGAATCAGGCCGATCAGGTCGATGGCGAGAATTTCACGAATGTCGTCGAGGTTCAGCATATCGCCGTGATCCACTCGCGCCGCATTGTAGCGAGTGATAAGCAGATGCTCCTTGATGGGCTCATCGCCACGCTCGGCGCGACGTGTCTTCGAAGCCAGCAGCCCCAGGATGCGATCGGAATCGCGCACCGAAGAAACCTCGGGGTTGGTGACCACGATTGCCTCATCGGCATAGTGCATGGCCAGTTGGGCGCCACGCTCGATCCCGGCCGGGGAGTCGCACAGGATGTAGTCGAAATCCTTGCTCAGCGTTTCGAGCACCTGCTCGACTCCCTCGGAGGTCAGCGCATCCTTGTCCCGGGTCTGTGAGGCCGGAAGGATGTGCAGGTTATCGACCCGCTTGTCGCGGATCAGCGCCTGGTTGAGGCCGGCCTCGCCCTGGATCACGTTGACCAGGTCATAGACCACGCGTCGCTCGCACCCCATGATCAGGTCGAGGTTACGCAGCCCCACATCGAAATCGATGACAACCGTCTTGTTCCCCCGCAGCGCAAGCCCAGTGGCGATAGCCGCTGCGCTGGTCGTCTTGCCGACCCCACCCTTGCCTGAGGTCACTACGATGATCTTGGCCAAGTTATTCGTTCCTTTGGATAACGATGAAAGACAAAAGCTGCAGGGGCCGCGGCTAAACGAGAGATGTTATGCCCAGCTGAGCATCGCGCAGTACGACCTGCACCGAGGCGCCCAGCAGATGCGGATCGATGTCCTCGAGCCGCTTGTAGGTACCTGCCACCGAAAGCAGCTCGGCACGCAGCTCGCGGCAGAAGATACCGGCATCGGTATCGCCATGGATACCGGCCAGTGCACGACCGCGCAGAGCGCCATACACGTGGATGCTGCCTGCCGCCAATACCTCCGCCCCAGCATTGACGGCACCGATGACCACCAGATCGCCCTCGGGCGCACTGACCTGCTGCCCGGAGCGAACCGTACCGCGGTAGATGCGGCCGCCGCTCGACGCGACGGACTCGCTGGCCGCCGCCACCGCCTCGATGGGCGGCACCTCTTCAAGGGTGCGAGCACGTGGCACGTCGGTAGGCGGAAACCAGCCCAGCCCCAGCGCCCAGGCCGACTGCTTCACCGGGTCGGCGCCACCGCGTACGGCCACAGGCAACAATTTGTGAGACCGGCAGACCGCACATATCCGCTCCAGGGCGAGGTGGGGCTCATCCAGCTTCTCGACGCTCAGCACCACAGGAGTATGTTGAAAGAAAGCGGGGGACTGGCTGAGTTTCCCTGCCAATTGCTCACGAATCCGTTCAGGATCGGCGCTTGCCAGCTCCATGACGGTCATGGGCAGCATGCCCCCCTTGAAGGTGAATGCCATCTCTGCCCTGTCCACTTTGAGGCTCATTGCCGGACTCCACTCGGGTGTTGTCGGGTCGTGGGACTAAAGCTAAGCGACTCCCATCCCCCCTGCAACTGGTGATACGGCCAGCCGTAGCTCTCCGGCTCTAGCCGACGCTTGTCGGTGCTTATCGCTACTGACTCGCACCCTGCTGTTCCGCCATACTTTTCCACAGCCGCGGTGCGTGATTAGATAACATACATTAGACGAAAGACGCCGCTTGGACAGTAACAATAACGGCCTGCGCAGTCTCCACGTTGCGCCACTCACTCTCAGGATGCCTCATGCCCGGATTTCTCAGCCGCCTCTTCGCCCCGCGCTGGCAGCACCCCGATGCCCAGGTACGGCGGCAGGCCGTCGATCGGCTCGACCCGGCTCGGCCCGAGCAGCAGCAGGCACTGCAAGCGCTGTGCCTCGACTCCGATGTCGCGGTTCGCCAGGCGGCACTGGAGAAGGTCGATTCGATCGACACTCTGCTTACATTGACACGGCAGCAGCCCGACCAGCCAGAGCTACATCGACGACTGGTCGCCCTGCTGACCGGCCAGGCCGGTAGCCTGGAGCTGGCCCAGCGCCTGAAATTCGTCGAAGGGCTCGACGAGCGCCTGCTACTCTCTCGCGTGGCATTGGAGGGTGACAACCAACAGCTGCGCCTGGCCGCCGTGGCACGCCTGACGGAGGAGGCGGACCTTATCGAGCAGGCCTGCGACAACGGTATCGCCGCGGTTCGCCATGCCGCCGCCGCACGCGTGACCAGCGAATCAGGCCTACAGCGCCTGGCCCAGCAGGCACGTCGTGACCGCCAAGTGATGCGCCAGGCGCGTGAGCGGTTGAGCCGACTACGCGCCGATGCCGCCACCCTGGTGGCCGCTCGCGAACAGCGCGACGGCCTGCTGGCAAAGCTCGAAGCCCATGCACGAGCCCCTTGGGAGCCACTCTATGCCGGCCGCTACCGACACCTGGCACGCGCCTGGGAGGCCCTCGCCGACATGCGCGACGCCGAACAGGAGCGCCGCTTTCAGGAGGCATGCCTGCGCTGTCGCAAGATCATATCCGACCATGAGGCTCAGGAGCACGCCAGTGCCGAAACGGACCGCCGCCGTGAACGGGCGGCTGAAGCCCGCGAGTCGCTGCTCGAAGCGTTGGAAGAGAGCCTGGCCAGCCTGCCCCGTGGCGACCGCCTGACGGGGCAGGACATTGCCAGCTTGCGCTCGCAGAAAGTGCTGTTGGCCAACCGCTGGCAGACCCTCTCCGACCTCCACGTCGCCGACGAGGTGCTGCGCCAGCGCTACGATGCCGTATTGGCCGATTATGATCATGTGCTACGCACCTGGGAGCGCCTTGAAGAGCATTCCGCTGATATCGAGCAAGCTATCGAGGAGCAGGATGGCGAACGCCTGGCGGCCGCCATCGACGCCTGCCAGTGGCCTGACGCGCTTCCTCCCGCCCCCCTGTTGAGCCGAGCTCAGCAGATGCTTGCCGGCCAGAAGCAACCCGATGAAGAGGACATGGCGGCACGTCTCGAGCGTTTCGCCCAAGACCTGTCGCAACTGGAGAAATTGCTGGATCGAGGCGCCTTCAAGGGGGCCAGCCGGCTGCACCAGAGCCTGAAACATCGAGCCGATACGCTGCCGTCATTGAAGCTTCGTCCTCACCAGGCAACACTCAAGCGTCTCGGTGCAAGACTGGCTGAGTTACGTGATTGGCGCGGTTTCGTTGCCGGCCCCAAGCGCGAGCAGCTGTGCCAGGCCATCGACCAGTTAGCCAACGACACTGCCGTCACCGATGCCGAGCTAGACCGTCGTCATCGCCAGCTGGTGCGTGACTGGAAAGACCTGGGAGATGCCGCCGCCAGCCGCGAGCTCTCGGAGCACTTTCGCAGCGCCTCGGATAAGATCCACGAGCGTCTAACACCCTGGCGCGAGCGTCAGACCCAGGAGCGAGAGCGCAATCTCGGCGCACGCATCGCCCTTTGCGAGCAGCTCGAAGCCCTGCTCGAGGCACCTGCCGAAGACGCCGACCCGGACGCGCTGCGACGCATCCGCGACCAGGCTCGCGAGGAGTGGCGCCGCCACTCACCGGTGCCACGCGACCAGGCCCAGGCCATTGGGCGGCGCTTCGGCAGGATTCGCTTCGCCCTGCAAGGCCTGATAGACCAGCGCGCCAAGCAGGTGGCCGACGCTAAGCACGCGCTTATCGAAGAGGCCCGCAGCCTGGTCGAGCGCCCGCTTTCTTCCGACGGTCGCGCAGCGCAAGCCAAGGCCCTGCAGCAACGCTGGCGAGAGCTGGGACGGGCTCCACGCGGAGAAGAGCATGCGCTGTGGCGCGAGTTTCGCGCAGCCTGCGATCAGATATTTGCCCTTCGCGACGCCCAGCGTGACGATCGCACCCAAAAAGCGCGCCAGCGGCTGGATGAGATGCAGGGGTTAATCGATCGCCTGGATGCCTGGCAACCGACCCGCTCCGCCGACAGCCGCACGCTGGAAGAGGCGATCGATCAAGCGTCGGCCCTGGAGCCGCTGCCCTCGGGGCGGCGCACGGAAGGCATGCGACGCCGCTGGAGCGGAATCGTACGTACCCGCCGCGAGCGGCTGGCTCGCTTGGCAGTAATGGAGGAGATACAACGCTGGCAGGCCAGCCGACCGCTGCTCGACGCCCACCTGGCGGCAGATGCCGACTGTCTCATGCGGGAGGAGTGTATCGAGATACCGCTCGAGGCAGCGCCAGGCCTGCCCGAGGATATGCATAGCGCGCACGCGCAGCGCAACGCATCACGGCGAAACCCGCCGCCTGCGGAGGTGGTTGGCGAGCAGCTCGCACGCCTGCGTGTCCACCTGTCGCTGCTGGCCATGGGGCGCATCAGCCAACATGACGAGCCGCTGCGCCTGGCGATTCAGGTCGAACGTCTCAATGAAGGCCTGGGCCGCGAGTTGAGTCGTGCCGAAGAGGTGCGCATCGTGTTGCGCAACCTGCTGGCCACCGGCCCGGTTTCGCCCGAGCAGTGGGAACGGGAAGTGGGCGAACTCGATTCATTGCTTACACGGCTCACACGCCTGCCGCCGCCCTGAGCGAAGCCAGCAGACATGAAAAAGGGAGGCCTTCGCCTCCCGCCAGCGTCTTCCGACAGCCTTCACCCCATGAATTGGCCGCCGTTGATATCGATATTGGCTCCGGTGATGAAACCGGACTCCTTGTCAGCCAGGAACACCACCAGGCGTGCAATCTCCTCTGGCGTGCCATAGCGCTTGACCGGAATGGTCTCGCGGATGGCTTCTCGCACATTCTCGGGAATCTTCATGATCATGTCGGTGGCGATGTAGCCAGGTGACACGGTGTTGACGGTGATGCCCTTGGTGGCAGTTTCCTGGGCCAGCGCCATGGTCAGACCGTGCATACCGGCCTTGGCCGCCGAGTAGTTGACCTGACCGAACTGGCCCTTGCGACCGTTGATCGAGGAGATGTTGATGATGCGCCCATGCTTGTTTTCGAGCATGTTCTCGATAACGCTGCGGCAGGTATTGAAGACGGTGTTGAGGTTGGTGTCGATCACCTCATGCCACTGTTCGGGCGACATCTTCTTCATCGTGCCGTCACGGGTAATGCCGGCACAGTTGACCAGAACACTGATGGGCCCATGCGCTGCCTCGATCTCCTTGACCCCGGCCTCACATGCCTGATAGTCCGTCAGATCGACCCCCGAAAGGGAAATGTTGTTGTACCCGTCAGCTTTCTGGGTTTCGAGCCAGGTCTTGGCCTTTTCCGGATTGTGGTAACCCGCCACCACGTGGTAGCCCGCTGCCGCCAGAGCGCGACAGATCGCCGAACCGATCCCCCCGGTTCCGCCGGTGACCCACGCTACGGGTGCTGATTGAGTCATATTCCGTCTCCCTGATCATGACACTTTGTAGTCGCATTGCTTGACCTAACGCAGCAGGCCAACGATAACAGGATGCTGGCTGAAGGCATCGCCTTCAAGCTCCCTTTTATGATTATGGACATTAGCACCGCACTTGCACGAACAACGTCGCATGCCTTGACACAGCGCAGAAAATACGTAGAATACGCCACACGTTGATGCGGGGTGGAGCAGTCTGGTAGCTCGTCGGGCTCATAACCCGAAGGTCGTCGGTTCAAATCCGGCCCCCGCTACCAAATACGAGAACCGAGGCCAAAAGCCTCGGTTTTTTTATTGCCCCACGTCGGCAATTGCCCCCACGCGGCATTGAACCGACGACCGTCGGTTCGCTCTTCGTTTCAAGCTCAGCGGCCCCGCTCCCCAATACGAGAACCGAGGCCAAAAGCCTCACCTCACAGAAAATCCAATCCACGGGCTGCCAACGCTATGCTGCGGTCGTCACCACTGGTACCGCGACAGAAGCTCTCACTGTAGAAGCGACGCACAAGATCTCGCTGGCGCAGCGTTCCACGGCGCAGGTCATCCAGCCAGTGGTTGATCTGCCCCGACACGGACACTCCATCATGCGATACCAACTTTTCGGCAGCGCCATCGCTCATCAGGGCAATGCCGGTCAGGCTTGCCATCGCCTCGCAGCCATACTGCACCTGCCCGAAGGTCAATTGATCGTCGACGAAGCGTGTCTGATTGGCAAACTCCCCTTTGCCACGCTCCCCCAGCGTAAAGAGCTTCGGCATAAGCTCGTACGACTCGTCCCCTTGGCCCTCGCTTGGCTCTTCGGTCTTTTCCTCTTCAACTTCCGCCAAGGGTACTGCGCGCTCCACCACGAGCTCCCCATCGCCCACCTTGAGCCATAGCAGCCTCTCGCGCCCCATCAGTGCCAGCAGCAGGGTGCAACGCAGGTCGCGCGCCGCCCGCCCCTGCTCGGCAGCGCGGTCCATCAGCGTCCCCCTGGCGTGGCTAAACAGCAGTTCGGCAAATTGCTCCAGAGCTACCGGGGAAGGCGCTTCTTGCGTATCGAGCAACCAGGCCAGCTGCGCCTCGAGAGAATCGGCAAGACGCAACATGCCGGTAACCAGCGTACGTGCCCCCAGGTCCGACGCCGGCGAGCTGCCGGCACCGTCGGCCACTACCAGCACGGGGCGCGGCTGCGATACCCCGCCTGCCGCATCCTGGCAGGGTATGGCCGGCACCTTCTCCAGGTGAGCCAGGCCGGCGGTGGCGACAGCCAGAACCGACCAGCGCGATGTCGTCTCACAGGTAAGAGCGGGAGACTCAGCGGGCATGCAGCACCTGCGTGCGTTGCGGTCTGCCAGGAGTCGTGAGGTGCACGGCGTGCTTGCCCGCTGCCAGCGCGTCGCGATAGTCGCTCAGGGCTGCATGCCACTGTGCCAACGTGGCGCGCTGAATGGGCGCGTCGGCTCCTACCGTGAAGGTGGTGACGAACATGTCGCGGATGGTATCGGGCAATTCGCGCCAGAGTTCGTACCACACGCCTTGAGGCACCTCGCGCTGACCGCGCCCATAGGCGAAGTTGCCTCGCCTCAGGTTGCGCACCGGGTCGTCACCGCCCACGATGTCGTAAGGGTGGCGCCCCAGCATCAAGCACTTGAACAGCACGATCGCCAGCGAGAAAGCTTCGCTGCGCGGCGTGCGCACGGTATGGCGAAAGGAGACGCCCTGGTGCTCCCTGGGTGTCATGTCGGGACTGCCCACGGGGCAGGGGTAAAAGGTGCCTTCCACCCGAAGTTGAAAGCTGTCGCAGTCGATCAGCGTGACCTGATCGGACGAAGGTACGCAGAACACATTGTTGAGGTTGTAGTCACCGATGCAGACCCCGGCCTCATGCAGCTGCTGAACGATCTCGACGAAGCGAATCAGGTAGCCAACGAGACGGCGGCGGTCGAGCCCGGGAAAATAGCGCTGATAGAGCAGAGCGTGGGCAAGGAAGCTCATTTTCACACCACGCGCCCGATACATGGCGAAACCGATCCAGCGATGCTGCTCGTCGAAGACTCGGATCAGCGGCCAGCAAACGTCGCGGGTCATGTGCGCGTCGCGTAGGCTGCGCATGGCCTCGACCTTGCGATGCAGCTCCTCGCCGCGCTTGTCGAGCACCTCGGAGTAGTACCATTTGACGATCACGTCAGGACGGTCGCGCAGGGCGAATATTTCGCCCTCGCCGCCGCGCTCGAGACGCTTGCCTAGGCGTCGCTGCTTGCCCTGAGAATCGGTGACCACTCGCGACCGTGCTAGCACTCGACCTCCTTCGACGTCATGCGATCGTCCTAGATGCTGTCCCAGCTGTCGGTGGGTGGCAGTTTGACCTGATCGGTAGTGGACGAAGAGGCCGACACCCGACTCATGCTGGCCGAAAGCCAGAGGAAGAATTCGCGAAATTTCAATCCGTCGAGACGCTTGGCCGGTCGCGTGGAGAAGGCACTGAGCGCTTCGAGATCGGCCTCTTCGACGCCAACCGGCACCACGACCAGCTTACGCTGCTGAGCAAGGGTCCGTGCGCGCGCCGATACGGCCTGCCACTGGTCCGTCGGCACGCCGTCGCTGATCACCACCAGCCAAGGCTGGTAATAGGCCACACCGGCCTTGCGGTAGGCTTCGGTGCGCTCTTCGAGCCGGTCCAGCGCCAGCTCCATGGCTCCGCCCAGCGGAGTGAGGCCCGAGGCGGTGAACTGCCGACACTGGGAAATGTTCATCGCCGTGGTAAAGGGCAACTGCTCGGTCACCTTGCCCCCGGCGGTGATGACGCCGAGCTCGACCGAGCAGGCCGCCATGTCGTCTTCCTGAATGGCCGAGATGAAAGCCTGAACCCCGGCATTCAGTTCGCGAATCGGCGGACCGAACATCGACGCAGAGGTGTCCAGCACCAGCATGCACGCGCAGCGAGGTGAAGGGTTGTCGATCAGGTCGCTGTCGCCATTCAGTCGGTAAGTTGCCATCCCACGTTCCTCGAGTCTGGGCGTCCGACCCCGTTACGGCCGAACGAACATGAGACTATCACAGCCCCGGGCCGGATGCCGCGCCCACCACGATCTGTTGGCCAACGCGGCACAAGCGAACTTTCCGTCCACTTGAATCCGGCCGCCTTTACCCGCATCTTTCGAACAAACTCACCCCTTACACAAGGCCAACGCCATGTCCATCGTCGACCCACGCAGCGGTGCTCCCCTGACGGCACCCCAAGACGCTACCGCTTCCGCTCCGCAGGAAGCGCCCAGTGATGAGCAGCTGATCATCGATGTGGACCGCAACAACATCCAACAGCTGCTGGAATTCTCCATGCAGGTGCCGGTGCTTCTCGATTGCTGGGCCCCCTGGTGCCAACCGTGCAAGGTCCTGATGCCGATCCTGGAGAAGCTGACGCGGGAGTATCGCGGTACTTTCATTCTAGCCAAGCTCAACATCGAGGAGAATCAGGAGATTGCCGCCCAGCTCGGCGTGCGCTCGGTGCCGGACGTCAAGCTGATCAGCCAAGGCGGGCTGGTGGATCACTTCCAGGGCGCGCTGCCCGAAAAGGAGATTCGCGAATGGCTGTCACGCTACTTCCCCGCCCCCGAAGATGCCCCTGCCAGCCCCGAAGAGCAGGCCGCCGAGGCCTTGGCCCAGGGCGACACCGCCACCGCCCGCGCCCTCTATGAGCAGCTCGTACAGCAGAGCCCCGAACACTACCCCTATCAAGTGGAACTGGCCCGTACGCTGGTGGCGGAAGGTCGCAGCGACGAAGCGCTCGCCTTGCTCGACGCTCTGCCGCCCGAGGAGCGCGACTCGGCGGCGGCCCGTGGCGTGCGTGCCAGTATCGAGTTTCGCGAGGAGGCGCCTGACGATGAAGAGCTGGCTGGTCTGGCCGGGCGGGATGACAGTGAGGCGCAGTACAAGCGGGCGCTGCGCCAGGTCGCCGATGGCGACTACGAAACCGGTCTCGAGGGGCTGCTGGCAGTGATGCGCAAGGATCGCGGCTACGAGGACGACGCGGCGCGCAAGACCCTGTTACGCGTGTTTGACGCGCTGGGGGCCGACCACCCACTCACCGTCACTTATCGTCGCAAACTCTTCACTCTGCTGTACTGACGAAAACGGGTAAAACCCGGTAAAGGCGAGCGGCAGGGCCGGCCACGACTGGCCGCTCCTGCCGTCGCACGCATTCGCTCAGCGCTTCAGCGCGCCGTCGAGTCGGCCCAGGGCCTCTTCCAACTGTGACGCCGTGGTCCCGAAGTTGAGCCGAACGAAACCCGGCCAGCCGAAATCGGCGCCATCCGAGAGTGCCACCCCGGCTTTATCCATCACGATCTCCTGAGGCGCCCCTTGGTAGGCGGCGAGGCCTTGGGCATTGCGCATGTCCAGCCAGGCCAGGTAGGTCGCCTCCGGTGCACTCATGGCTACCCCCGGCCACCGTTCCACCCGTTCGATCAGCATCTGGCGGTGTCCTCGCAAGGTCGTCAGCAACGCCTGGCGCCAGGGGTTGCACTGAGCGTAAGCAACCTCGGCAGCGACCAGGCCCAGCACGTTGACATCCGGCAGCAGGCCGCGGGAAGCCGCCGCGAAGCGCTGCCGCAGCGAAGCATCCGAAATGATGGCGCAGGCAGCGGTAAGGCCGGCAAGATTGAAGGTCTTGGAGGGTGCCCACAGCGTGATGATGCGTGCTGCAAGTTCGGGGAACGCCGCGGCCAGCGGCCGATGTACGGCACCTTCATCCAGCAGCAGGTCGCAGTGCAGCTCGTCGGAGACCACCAATAGGTCGTGACGTTCGACCAGCGCCGCCAGGCCGGCAAGCTCCTCGTGGCGCCACACGCGCCCGGTGGGGTTGTGCGGCTGGCACCAGAGCAGAAGCCGCGTCTCGGGCGTGATTGCCGCCTCCAGCGCCGCCAGGTCGAGTCGCCAGGGTTCGCCGGGACCGGACGGTTCGGCAAGTGACGCCTGCTGGGCCAGGCGCCCGGTACGCTCGGCCACCTTGAGGAACGGTGGGTAGATCGGCGTGACCGTCAGCACGCCATCACCCGGCTCGGTCAGCGCCAGACTGGCCACGTGCAGCGCTGGCACCACCCCGGGGATCCACAGCTGCCACTCCGGCTCGATCGCCCAGCCGTATTCCCGGGCGCTCCATTCGCAGAGGGTGCGCTTGAGGCTCTCGGGAACCACTCCGTAACCATATACACCGTGGTCGACGCGTGCTTGGAGCGCCTCGATCACCGCCGCAGGAGAGCGGAAATCCATGTCCGCCACCCATAGCGGCAGGATACTGGCATCATAGCGATGCCACTTCTGCGACGGCCATTCGCCCCGTTCGGGGTGGCGCCGCTCGATGGGCGTGGCAAAATCGAACTCCATGATCTCTCCTCGGGAAACAGCGTTATGAGCGAAACCATGCCGGAAAGCGGGTTCTATGCCAAGGTACGCCGCGGCATGCCTGCCCTGCTCGACCAATGGCGCCTGCTGGGTCAGGGAGAGCCGGACCGCCTCGCCCTGATCCTGACCGAAACGGCTCGCGTGGCCCGCCTGGGCGAGCCCGGCGCCACGCCCGATGGCGACACGTTGGCGGCCTGGAGCCAGCCCGACGCAGGCGACGACATTCCGCTGTGGGCAGCTCGCACTGCCGCCTTCCTGCTCATCCAGATGCCGGCGCGCCCTGTGCCGACGAGCGACGATGAGGCCTGTGCCTGGGCTTACTGCTGGCTGCGCAATCGTGAGTTCGCCAGCGTGGATGAGGCCCGCACCGCTCTGCCTGACCATCTCCAGGAAGCTCTGACCCATGCAGTTGGCGCTGCCTGGGCAGATCGACAAGGGCTGCGGCTGGTCTAGCCTCGCCACTTACATTACAAGGAAATCCTATGGACGTCCCCTTGAGCTGGCAGCTGGCCAAGCTCGCGGTATCGATCGGTATCGTGCTTGGACTTTCGATGGTCGCCGAGCGTGTCAGCACCCGCGTGGCGGGACTTCTCGCCGGTTACCCGCTGGGTACGGCGATTGCACTGTTCTTCATCGGGCTGGAGATCTCGCCGGGCTTTGCCGCCGAAAGCGCCGTGTTCAGCCTGGCGGGGTTCACCGCCACTATGGCACTGGGGGGCGGCTATCTCATCTGCGGACGCCGCGATGGGTTGATCGGCGTGCTATACGGTACCGCGGGCGGCCTCGTCGCCTGGTGGTTCACGAGCCTGGTGCTGACGCGCTTCGAGTTTGACCGAGTGAGCGGCACCCTGGTCACGCTGCTGGCTATCTTCGTCTTCACCTGGCTCTATCGCCGCCTGCCGGAAACGCGTGCCTCGGTGCGTCGCGGCGGTTCACGCTGGCAGCCGCTTGTGCTGCGCGCCTCGCTCGCCACCGCCATCGTCTTTATCGTCACCGGCCTGGCTCACGTATTGCCGCCTTCCTGGGCAGGTATGCTGGCGGCCTTCCCGATCTCCATGTATCCGCTGCTGGTCATCCTGCACCTCACTCACGGTGCGGCGCCGGCGGCCACGGTGATCAAGCATTATCCCGCCGGGCTCGGGGCGCTGCTGTGCTATACGCTCTGCGTGTCGCTCACCTATGCCACCCTAGGCCTGCTATGGGGCACGTTGGCGGGATTTGCCGTGGCCACTCTATGGCTGCTGGGATGGATGCGGTTACAGGCCTGGCACAGTGCAAGACAGGCCCCAGGCGCTTGACCTAGCGTTTGCTCGGGGCAATGCTGTCTGCCTCAGCAACGCTACAAGACCAAAAAAGGAAACCTTCATGTTCGTGCGTTCCGTCGAGCCCGCCTTCTATGACACCGACGCCCTTGGCCACGTCAACAACACCCGTCTGCCGGCCTGGTTCGAGCTGGCACGCAACGACCTGTTTCGCCTGTTCACCCCCGACCTGGATCCACGCAAGTGGAAGCTGATCATGGCGCGCATGGAAATCGACTATCGCGCCGAGCTGCACTATGGCAACGATATCGAGATTCGCACTTACGTTTCGCGTCTCGGCAACAGCTCCTTCACCGTCACTCAGGAAGCCTGGCAAAAGGGGGCACTGACCAACCTGGGCCATACCGTCATGGTTCACTTCGATCACGACGCCAAGCGCGCCGTACCCATCGAGGGTGAATTGCGCGCCGCACTCGAGACCCACTTGCGGACGGAAGAGGAGCCGACCGACGCATGACACCGGCGGTCAAGGTGTTGGAGCGCGACGGCGCCGCCTTCGAGCTGCTCAGCTATGAACACGACCCTCGTGCGCCCGCCTATGGCGAAGAGGCGGCCAATGCCCTGCAGCTCGATCAACGTACCGTGTTCAAGACGCTAGTTGCACGCCTCGACGACGGTCGCCTGGTAGTGGGCATCGTGCCGGTCGTCGCCCAACTCGACTTGAAGGCGCTGGCCAAGGCAGCGGGGGCTCGACGTGCCAACATGGCCGAAGCCGCTGCCGCCGAGCGTGCGACTGGCTATGTGCTGGGCGGCATCAGTCCGCTGGGCCAGAAGAAGCGCCTACCGACGTTTCTCGACGTCAGCGCCGAGACGCTCGCTTGCGTGCACGTCAGCGGCGGGCGTCGCGGCCTGGAAATCGCCTTGGCCCCTGCCGACCTGGTCCGGCTGTGTGGCGCAACTCCAGTGCCCTTGGCACGTGGTTGAGCCCACCATGAGCCGATTTCGGTCGTCTGTGGTCAAAAACCCATGACCCGTCTTTGAGGCGGGCCATTCACCGCCGCCAGGAGTCCATCATGGCCATCCGCTACAACCTCTGGCTCGATCCCGACAACGTGGCTCAGCACCGCGAAGTGGAAGCGGACCTGGAGCGCTACTTCATGGAGCGGTTCGCCGACTACCCGCATATCCGCTTGTTCGGCGAGGACCCCTACGATTATGATGCGCCGTTCAATCGCCTCTATGACGTGCTGATGGCACGGGCCAATGAGTACTGCGAACGCCAGTGGCGTGGCTACGTGCCCTCGCCCGAGCAGCTCAACCGGACCTTCTTCCGCGCCGTGGGCCGCTCCAACAAGTTCGTACGGGACCGCTACGATGGTGATACAGACCGACCAGATGCCTGATACACGCCAGCTCGCCATCATCGCCGAGCAATTGGGGCGTGCACCGCGGGGCATCGAAGCGGTGGCGGCCGTGGATGGAGAGAACACTCCTCTGGTGCTGCGCATGGCGCCCATCGTCGATGGCAAGCCATTCCCCACTCTCTACTGGCTCAGCTGCGACCGCCTCAAGGTCGAAATCTCGCGAATCGAAGCCAGCGGCGTGATCAAGCAACTCGAAGCCAGGCTAAGAGACGACCCCGATTTCCTTGCGGCTTACCACGCCAGCCATCGCGATTACGTGGCAGCGCGCTGGCACCACATGAGTGACGCCCAGCGCGCCGAAGTCGAACGGCTCGGTTACGAAGGCGTAATGCGCGAGCGCGGTATCGGCGGGATTACCAACTGGGACCAGGTGCGCTGTCTGCACACCCAGTATGCCCATCACCTGTGCGGCCACAACGTGGTCGGCCAGTGGCTCGACGCCGAGTTCAACGTGGCCGCCTGTCTGCCCTGACGTTCTCTCAACCCGTTGCCCAAACTCTCCCCAGTGGCCGTCAGCTGCTAGGATAGGGGCTTTCCGAGGAGAAGCGCATGTCGAGATTCTGTGTCTACCTGGGCTCCCGCGATGGCCGGAGCCCAGCCTTTCTTGAAGCCACCCGAGCGCTCGGACACGAGCTGGCCCTGCGCGGCCACGGGCTCGTCTACGGGGGCGCCCGTATCGGTCTGATGGGAGCCCTCGCCGACGCCGTACTGGAAAAGGGGGGAGAAGTGATCGGGGTGATGCCCGACCACCTCGTAGAACGCGAACAAGCCCACCAAGGGCTGCCAACGCTGATACGCGTCAACAACATGCACGAACGCAAGGCCAGCATGGCCGCCCATGCCGATGCCTTCATCGCTTTGCCCGGCGGCATCGGCACCCTGGAAGAGCTGTTCGAAGCCTGGACCTGGCAGTATCTGGGGCTCCACGACAAGCCCATCGGCCTGCTCGACACCGCCGGTTTCTACTCGCCGCTGTTGGGCTTCCTCGACAGTACGGTGGAGCACGGCTTCCTCAACTCACGCACGCGCGACTGTCTGGTGGATGCCGAATCACCCACAGCACTGTTGGACGCACTGGAAGCCAGGCTTACCAGGAGCTGAGACCGCTCACTCCAGCTACCCAAGGGAAAAACATGTTGCTCGAGCCTAGCCCCCGGCAGCCTGCTCGAGCGTACGCAGGTAGGTCAGCTGCAACAGGCGAGCATCGTCGCCGGCACGGTGCCGGCTGATCCCCAGCTCCTTCACCAGCGCCTCACGGGTCGTGTGCCAAAGGGCGAGTTGGCGCTCGCTGAGGAGTATGCGCAGCGCCTCCAGGCGGAAAGCGGGTAGCATGCCGGCATGATGGAACAGCAGCGACAGCCAGGTATTGTCGTAGCCCCAGCTGTCGCTGTAGGCCAGGCCTATCTCGCCAAGCTCATCGTTGAGCCAGCGCGCCACCTGGTCTATCGGCAAGCCCTCGCGCAACAGGCGCGCCCGGGAGATACCGTGCAGCAGCTCGGCTTTGGGATCCCAGTGGGTCCACTCATTCAGGGGTAGGACGAGAAAGGCGCAGCTGCTGCCGTCGGCCCGTGCCAGGCCGATTTCGATGGGGTAGCTACCGCGCCCGAACCCGGACGCCTCGATATCCAGCAGTGTGGGCAGCGTCACGAATGGGCATATCCTCGAAAGCAGGGCTGCTTGGCTTGGCAGAAGGGGTTAGTGTCGGGCCTGAACATCGTCATTGTCCAGCTCCACGCTTTCTTCCAGGCCCGCATGACGGTCGGCAAGGGTCTGCCAGCGCTCGGCCTGAATGCGATCGACCGGTAACCCCAACTCACCCAAACGGTACGCTCTGGCCAAGCGATTGGCGGCCAGCGGATGGCCTGCCTCGCCGGCTCGGGCATACCAGGTGACGGCTCGCTCCTCGCGACGCGGATACTGGGCACAGCCAAATTCGAGAATCCTGCCGGCTTGGTATTGAGCCTTGAGGTTACCGGCCTGAGCAGCCTCGAGAACGTAGCGCGCACCGCGTGCCTTGTCCTGGGGGCTTACCCCACGCTGGAACAGCATGTGCCCGTAGAGCGACAGAGCGCCAGGATGACCGGCGTCGGCACAGCGCTCGAAGAGATGCATGGTCAGACGCTGGGTCCGTGGAGAACGAGGTAGCCAACGCGTATGGAATAACTGTTCTGCAAGACGGTATTCGAGTCGGGTGAACAGTGATGATGCCTGCGTCATTGTGCAAACAACCTTGCTTTCGTCTTGAAGCCGGCGACATGACGTGGCCCCACCCTGTGGTCTCGTCATGGCCTGTCTTGAGCTCGCCGCGGAACTCCGCCGGGCCCGCCTGAGGGTCGCCAGCATACGCCCGCCCCGGCGCCGACTCAACCCCCTAGATTTGCTGCCTTGGTAGGCCTCGGCTAGCATGGCTTGGAATACACAACCAGAACGTGACCGAACCCACCCTTACAGGAGCGACGATGCAGACGCGACCGCTTGGTGACACGGGCATCGAGGTCAGCCGCCTGTGCCTGGGCACCATGACCTTCGGTGAGCAGAACAGCGAAGTCGAAGCCCATGAGCAGCTCGACCGTGCCGTAGCCTTCGGCATCAACTTCATCGACACTGCCGAGATGTACCCGGTACCGCCCCGCGGCGAGACGCAGGGGCTTACCGAGTCCTATATCGGCAGCTGGCTCAAGCGGCGCGACAGTCGCGATGACGTGATCATCGCCACCAAGGTCACCGGCCCCGGGCTCGAACACATTCGTGGCGGTACCCGTCTGACTCGTGAGCAGATTCGCCAGGCACTCGATGCAAGCCTCAAGCGCCTGAAGACCGATTACGTCGACCTTTACCAGCTTCACTGGCCCGAACGTTCGACCAATTATTTCGGCAAACTGGGCTATGAGCATGACGAAGAGGAAGCGACTTGCTCGCTGGAAGAGACGCTTGGTGTGCTCAAGGAGCTGGTCGATGCCGGCAAGATTCGCGCTATCGGTCTTTCCAACGAAACCCCATGGGGTGTGATGAAGTCACTGCAGCTCGCAGAGCGACTCGGCCTGCCGCGGATCGTCTCGGTCCAGAACCCCTACAACCTGCTCAACCGGGCCTTCGAAGTCGGCCTGGCCGAGATCGCCCATCGCGAAAATGTCGGCTTGCTGGCCTATTCCCCGCTGGGCTTCGGTGTGCTTTCAGGCAAATACCTCCAGGGGGCACGTCCGCAAGACGCTCGCTTGACGCTCTTCGAACGTTTCAAGCGCTACACCTCACCGCTGGCAGAAGAAGCTACCCAGGCCTACGTCGATATCGCACGCGAGCACGACCTGGACCCGGCGCAGATGGCGTTGGCCTTCGTCAACTCACGCAGCTTCCTGACCAGCAACATCATTGGCGCCACCACGATGGAGCAGCTCGAGGACAACCTGAACAGTGAGTCGCTCAAGCTCGAGCAGAGTACGCTCGATGCCATCGAAGAGGTGCATCGGCGCATCCCCAACCCCTGCCCTTGAGTGATGCCGATTACGAGTATGGCGACGGGCTATCGCGGCGATAGCCCCGTCTTCCAGTCACTGCTGATATAATTGCACTCAATCCCGATTCGCCTTATTCAGGTACAGGAGTGCTCCATGCTGAGCGTGATCTCGCCGGCCAAAACGCTGGACTTCGAGACCCCGGCCACTACGCCCCTTCACTCGCAGCCGGACTTTATCGATCATAGCCTACGGCTGATAGGCATCCTGCGCGACTACTCGCCGCAGCAGCTCAGCGAGTTGATGGGAATCAGCGACAAATTGGCAGGGCTCAATGCAGCTCGCTTTGCCGAGTGGCGGCCGCCCTTCACCCCGGATAATGCCAAGCCGGCCGCCCAGGCCTTTCAGGGAGACGTCTATGTCGGCCTGGAAGCTCATCGCTTCAGCGAGGACGACAACGCCTTCGCCCAGCAGCATCTGCGCATTCTCTCGGGGCTCTATGGCCTGCTGCGTCCCCTCGATCTGATCCAGCCTTACCGCCTCGAGATGGGTACGCGCCTGCCCAACCCCGCCGGCAAGGACCTCTATGCTTTCTGGCAGGGCACGCTGACCGAAGCGCTCGACCGTGCCATTGACGAAAGCGGCTCCAAGGTCTTGGTGAACCTGGCCTCCAACGAGTACTTCAAGGCCATCGATGCCAAGCGGCTCGATGCCAGGGTGATAACACCGGTATTCAAGGATGAAAAGAACGGCAAGTACAAGATCATCAGCTTCTACGCCAAGAAGGCGCGCGGCCTCATGGCAGCCTGGATGATCCGCCAGCGGCTGGACGACCCCGAGGGCCTCAAGGGGTTCGATGAGGCAGGCTACGCCTTTAATTCGAGCATGTCAGAGGGTGACACACTGGTGTTCACTCGCCGCGAAGCGCAGCACTGAATTCATATAAGACGCCCTGCTCGCAGCCTTAGAAGAAACGCAGCGGTCGCGCCGAACGTGGCTTCAGGAAGCGCTTGTGGATCTGGCGAAAGCTCTCGTCGTCGCAGCGATCGAGCCACTCGTAAGCCACCATGTCGGCGCTGACCGCGATGGCGCCCGCCGTTGTCATCCGCTCCCGGGCGAGTCTCGCCTCCTCCGCCCGCCGGCTGACCGCTGCCTCGCTTAGCCAGTACACCTCGTAGCCCGCTTGCAGCAGCCCGAGCCCTGTCTGCATGACGCAGATATGCGCCTCGCTGCCGCACAGGACAATCTGGCGCCTGCCGCTCTTCTCCAGCGCACCGGCAAAGTCAGCCTCGGCGTGAGCATTGAAATGTACCTTTTGCCAGAGCTGGTGGTTTGGCAGCGCCTCCAGCAACCGCGGTTCGCTGCCTCCCAAGCCTTCAGGGTATTGCTCGGTCAGCCAGACAGGTATGTTCAGTTCGCAGGCCACACCACCCAGCCAGGCCGCCTCGGTAACCGCCTGATCACCCGCGTCGATGACCGGCAACAGGCCAGCCTGGAGGTCAACGATCAACAGCAGGCTGTCTTGTCTCGTCAAGCGCATGTTCTTCCCCTTTTATCATCACTTCCGACAGCATAAGCCGGTAGAATGGGGGTTCCAAATTTCTCTTACCCTCCCCGAATTACAGAGGAACCACGCAATGCGTCATTTCCTTGTCATGATGATGGTCGCCATGATGGGCTTCGGCCTGGCGATCGAGCATGCCGAAGCTCGCCGCATGGGCGGCGGCGGCAATGTAGGCAATTTCTCCCGCTCGGCCGACCGTCCGGCTGCCGCTCCCAACCAGGCCGCCCCGGCACGTCAGGCGCAGCCCAACCAGGCGGCAGGCTCACGCATGCCCGGCATGCTCGGTGGAATGCTGGCAGGCGGCTTGCTGGCAGCGCTGTTCTTCGGCGGTGCCTTCGATGAGTTGCGCCTGATGGATATTCTGCTCATTGCCGGTCTGGGCTTTCTGCTGTTCCGGTTGCTGGCGCGCCGCCGCACCGCCGTAGCCGGTGGCCCCCAACCGGCCGAGCGTCAGCCGCACGCAGCGCCCCAGGCTTTCCAGCCGGCGCCCGGTGCCACCTTGGGCAGCACCTTCGACAGCCTGCCTGAATGGTTCGACCGCGAACGCTTCCTGGCCGGCGCCAAGGAGCACTTCATGACCCTGCAGCGTGCCTGGGACAATAACGATTTCAGTGGTATCCAGGAGTACGTCACTCCGGAGCTCTACAACCTGTTGCGTGAAGAGCGCAGCAAACACCCGGCCAACAACCGTACCGATATCGTGCGCCTGTTTGCCGAACTCGGCGATGTGCGCGAAATCGGCAAACAGGCCGAGGCCACCGTCATCTTCCATGGCATCCTCGACGAGAACGGCGAACAGAACGAATTCAACGAGACCTGGCACCTGATACGTGAAATGCGTGATGGCGCCCCTTGGTACCTGCAAGGGATCGAACAGCGCGATTGATTCGAGACCCATGATGAAAAAGGCCGACAGCTGTCGGCCTTTTTTATTTCTGCTCGCCTAGTTCACGTAATAAGTGACGCAGGCAAGGCGTAATAATCCGCTTCTCCCTGTACATAACGCTCTGAGCTAACCAATAGTGCCCCCCAAGCTCTTCCGTATTCGGGGTGTGGGGGAAGATACCTGACGCTATTTGCACCGGCCCGGTAAGCAGCGCCCTGCTACGCGACTTGCCCTACGGGTCTGGACTCGCAGTTTCCGTCCGTCCCCGACAGGCGGGTCCGTGGGTGGCCACCAAACGGCGAAACCCAGCCTCTTTCGAAGCTGGGTTTCTGAATAGATGCCTGACGTTCGGGCCGGCGGGCGGCGCTTCGCTCCTCTCGCATGGGGGTGAGAGCGCCCGGCCCTTCGCACACCGCCGCGAGGGCGCTCGAACGCCCCGAGCCGGCGAGGGGCCGGTCCGCGAAGCGGCCCCGCGAAACGGAGAACGGGCCAACCCCATGCCCATGAAAAAACCCCGAGCTCTTTAGGAACTCGGGGTTTTTGGAATAGATGCCTGACGATGACCTACTCTCGCATGGGGAGGCCCCACACTACCATCGGCGCTGAGTGGTTTCACTGCT